>DASQAT010000025.1 GCA_035635555.1 Candidatus Dormiibacterota bacterium | reverse complement strand
GGGCGGCGGGTCGCGTATGATAGGTGCCTTCGAGGAGGCAAACACTCATGCGGAATGTCCTGCGTAGCAAAGTTCTCTGGGCCGTTGTACTTCCGATCGCCTTCGTGGGCGCTGCCTTCGCCGGGGCGCACTGCGATAAGGGCAAGGCTGAGGCGGCCGGCAAGGGCGCGCACTGCAACCTGGACAAGAAGGTCGTCAAGGACGCGAAGATGACCGACGAGGGGGCCGTCGTGACCCTCCGAGGGAAGAACGCCGAGGCGGTCGCACTCATCAAGGAACACCTCTCCGCTCACGCCAACGGCGAAGCCTGCCCGGACTGCCCTCTCTCCATGGAAGGCGTGACGACCAAGGTGGAGATGACCGACGACGGTGGCACGATCACCGCGACCGGCAACTCCCCCGAGACGATCAAGGCCATCCAGGACTGGGCCAACCAGCCGGCCGGCGCCTGCTGCAAGCACGGCGAGCACACAGACAAGGCCTGAGATCGGTCCACGCTCAGATACCGAAATACAAAGGGCCTTCGGGGGTCACCCCGAAGGCCCTTTTCGTTGCCGGCCGTCCAGGCCATCCCCTCGGCGGCCCGCGGGGGAGTGGATCAGTCCTTCCGCGCCAGGAAGGTCCGCATGGAATCCAGCTCGGGACGCCCGCCGTCGGCGTGGGCGGCCAGCGCCTCGAGCTTCAGATAGTAGACTCGCGCCTTCGCCCAGTCTCCTGCCATCTCCGCCGCATGCGCCGCGTCGTACGTGGCGCCGAACCGGCCCGGCGTCCGGGTGAGCGAGCTCTCGTACTCGATCAGGGCGTGGGCCGGGTCGTTTCGTTCCAGCAGGATATCCCCCAGGAGCTCGCGGGCCGGCAGGATGTGGCCCGGCGTGACGGGGTGCTTCTCGCTCGCGTCCTCGAGATCGGCTGCGGTCCGCATCGTCCGGAGAGCCTCGTCTCCCCTTGTCTCTGCCTGCGCGATCCACGCGGCGACGGCCAGCTGCTGGACCTTCACCTGTCCGGCCCAGTAATCGTCACCGGCCTTGACCCGGCCGGCCTGGATGGCTTCGAGCCGCGCCAGCGCCTCGCGGGCGACGGGAAGTCTGCCGCTGCGGGCCGCGCCCAGCCCTCGCGCGAAGTACGTCAGCGCCTCGGCGTAGGGGAATCGGTCCCACGGGAATCCGCCGGGGGCGACCGTGAGCTTCGCGGCGTCGGCCCACTTGCGGCGCTCGAGCGGGTAACGGGCGGGGACCGCGTCGAGGGCATAGGCCGCGGCGAACTGCGGCACGTCGGTCTGCGTCACGTTCGCCACCTGGGCGACGACGCCCGCGGCGTTTTTGTCCTGTCCGAGCTGGAGATAGGCGTACTCGAGGTAGTCGAGGGCGTGCAGCTCGTCGAAAGACGTCGTGCCGGGATGCGGCACCGTCACGTGCTCCCGCGCGGAGGCGGCGGACGCGAGGTTCGACTGGATCGACTCGTCCCAGAGACCGAGTCGCGTGAAGATGTGCGACGGCATGTGGAGCGCGTGAGGGGCCGACGGTGCGATCGTCGAGTAGGCCCGCGCCGCCGGCAGGGCCAGGCTCGCCAGCTCGGGATAGTCCAGGCTGTGGATGAGGTAATGGGCGACCCCGGGATGCTCGGGCGCATCGGGCAGGACGGCGTTGAGGACCGCGGCGGCCTGCTTCTGCTTCGCGTACGTCTTGTCCGCGGGTGACGCCGTGCCGAGCAGGGCCAGCGCGTAGAAGATCGCCGCCTCCTGGTCCTTCGGGTTCCTGCGGTGAACCCGCTCCATTCCCTTCTCGAAGGCGCGCGCGCGCTTCGGGTAGTCCATCTCCTCCGAGTCCCTGTAGAACGCATCGACGGCGGCGATGTAATCGTTCTCCCGCCCGGTCGGCGCGCCGATCCGACGGGCCGTCGCCGCCGCGTCCCGCCCCTTCTTCATCTCTGCGGGTGTGGGCCCCGCCGCCGGGTTGGCCGCCGCCCAGATCGGGTGAAACTGCGTCATGGCGACGCCCCACCACGCCATGGCGCACTTCGGGTCCTGCGCGGCCACGTCATGGAATCCCTTCTCGGCGTCCTCGTAGGCGAAGGAGTGGAGGAGCGCGACGGCGCGCTGGAACCCTTGATGCACCTCGTCCGCGCAGGAAACGGGAAAGTCGACCTTGCCGAGCTTCTCGGGGACGCCGTGGCGGTGCTCCCCCTGGTCCGCGGTCGCGACGGTGGACAGACAGACAAGCGCCAGCGCCAGTGGACGAGCCTTGGACAGCTTCATGCCCCTGAGTCTAATCCCTCCGCGTCATCTTTGGTCCCCGGGGTCGGCATGGGAGCGGGGGAGTGATAGCATTTTCCGGATTCTCGAGGGAGTCGCGATGTTTCGCCGAGGAGCCGAGACGCTCGCCCGGACACTCGCCGGGGCTCTCGTCGCGGCCGTTCCCGCGATGTTCTCCGCGGGCTGCATGTGTCGTCTCTCAGTGCCGGCGAGCGTGTGCGTGCAGCGGACCGCCGAGGGGCCGCTCGCCGGCCGCAAGCCGGAGTTGTGTCTTGTCAGTCCTCGGACCCCTCGATCCCCATCGGTCCTGATTCTCTACGCGACGGGCGACGGCGGGTGGGTGGGGACGAGCAAGCTGGTGTTCCGGCACCTGGCGGAGCGCGGGTATCCGCTGGTCGGGATCGAATCCCGCGATTATCTGAAGAACATCAAGCGCGAGAAGGAATTCATCTCGCCCGACCTGCTGGCGGGGGATCTCGCTTCGATCATCGACGCCGCGAAGCACGAGATGGGCCTCCCCGCCGCGACACCGGCAATCCTGGTGGGCGTTTCCCGCGGGGCGGAGATCATGGTGGTCGCCGCGGCCCAGCCGGCGCTTCAGCCGCGGCCCGCCGGCGCGGTCGCCCTGGCGCTGACGCGGGAGACCGACGAGATCCGCGAGCGACGCAGGTCGAGGAAACTGGCCGCGAGCCGCGACCCGAGCACGATGGAGAACGGTCAGGTCCTGACCTACGTCCGGCTCAAGAGCGCGTACGACATCCCCATCTCGGTCATCCAGTCGACGAACGATCGCTACATGCCGGCTGCGGAGGCCCGTACACTCTTCGGGGCGGACACCGGGATGCGGCGACTTCGCGCGGTCAAGGCCCGGAACCACGGGTTCGGGGGGGCGGATGACGCGATGTTGCGCGAGGTCGACGACGCGCTCGACTGGATCGAATCGCTCATGCAGCAGGGTGCCTCGCGGGCGACCGCGCCGGCCGCGCCCGACCCCGGGAGCCCGAGGCCCCGGCACGGCCGTGTCTCGCCACGGTGACCGATGGCTCCGTCAGTCCAGCGCGTTCGTACCGCACCGCCGCCGGGGCTTCGCGGCTTGCTGGGGCGGCTTTTCGCCCTGTTCCTGCTCGTGCTCGCCGGCTACAACGGCTGGTTCTTCTGCCAGGTATGGCGGCTGCGCGACCACGACCCGGGCACGACCGCGTTCATGCAGCGCGGCCTCGAGCACCTGCGGTCCAGCGATCCGGGCGCCCGTCTTCAGCACCGCTGGGTGCCGTACGATGAGATCTCAATCAACTTAAAGCTCGCCGTCATCGCCGCCGAAGACCAGAAGTTCCTCGACCACGAAGGGTTCGACGTGGATGAGATCCACAAGGCCTACGAGAAGAACGCGCGCAGCGGGCGCATCCGTCGCGGCGGATCGACGATCAGCCAGCAGCTCGCCAAGAACCTGTTCCTCGCACGGCCGCGCACCTACCTGCGCAAGGCGCACGAAGCCGTGATCACGCTGATGATCGAGCATGTGCTCAGCAAACGGCGCATCCTGGAGGTTTATCTGAACGTGATCGAATGGGGGGACGGAATCTACGGCGCAGAGGCCGCCGCGCAGCATTACTACGGGGAGGCCGCCGCGGACCTCGCACCCGAAGAGGCGGCGCGGCTCGCGGCGATGATCCCGAATCCGCGCTCCTACACGAACAACATGAGCACGCCGTACCTCGATGAGAGGACGGAGATCCTGCTCGACGAGATGGAACACATGCGGGTCCCTTAGAGAGTGTCCGTATTGCGGGACGGCGTGGCGAGACCTCGATCGAGGAGGGCCTCGACCACCTCGCAGTTCTTTCCATCGCAGGAATAGTTGCCGTTGTCGAACACCTTGACGATGGCCCCTCCATCGAGGCGCAACACTATGCCGGTATTGTTCCCGAGTCGTTCCTCCTTCTTGATGCGGTAGCCGGCTTCCACCAGGTACCGCCTTGCCTCCTGGAGCGTCATGCTTCCTTTCCCTATCCGTGGACCAGGGTTCTTGCCCTCACGATCGCTGTCCTCACGCCACTCGCCTCCTTGATCTTCCGGACCTGCTCCTTCTGCTTCGGCTTCAGCTGCCGCATGAAGCCCATGTAGCGGCCCTGGAGGACCAGGGAGGCGCGGGCCTTGGCGGAGAGGACGGGGCGGGCGCGGCCGTTCTTGCCGGAAGCGGCGTGCAGGGAAGCGGCGGCGGAGAGCATGGGAGCGAGGCGACGCAGGGAGCGGTCGAAAGCGCTCAAGGCGTCGCGTGCGGAAACAATTTCTCTTGCGATGCGACTCTGACGGGATCTGGACAAGATGTTACCTCCGATGTCCATGCGATTGCATGGCTGAATTTGGACTCGCGGCGCGTCCTCGAATGAAGGACAGAAGTCTGTGCCGGGTCCGGCCCGTTTCGACCGTGTTGAATCCGGCGTTTTCCAGAAGAGCCTGATAGTTCTTCACGTTCGTATGCATCATCATGGGTCCGATGACCAGCCGCGCAACGAGGCGCCCGGGGACGGACTTCGGAGGCTCGAAATCGACGATCAGGCACCTCCCGCCTGACTTCAGCACCCGGTGCATCTCTACGAAGGCGGATGGCTTCAGGTCGTCCGGCAGGTGGTGAATCGCGAGCTGGCTCACGACCAGGTCGAACGTCCCGTCCGGAAATGGTATCGCTTCCGCCAGGCCCACCTGGAAATTGACGTCCACTCCCGCCTTGGATGCGGCGCGACGCGCCACTTCGATCATCTCCGGCGAGGCGTCGATGCCGTGCACGGGTCCCGTCGGTCCGACGGACGCTTTCAATGCGATCGCCAGGCTTCCGGGCCCGCAGCCGACGTCGAGCACCCGCTCCCCCGCCCGCAAAGCGGCCAGCTCGACGACTGCGCGGTGCGTCCTCCGGAGGAGCGGTCCGAATACGGCCTGGTACACGGGCGCCCAGTGGATGACTTCCCCTCGGGTGGCCTCACCCTCCTGCCTCACCTCTTCTTCGCCTTCTCGACGGGAGCGCGCGCGCCCGAAAACGTGTAGGTCAGAACGGCGCCGTCGCGGCGGGTCCAGACCATGCGTCCGGCGATCGTGTCGCCCGTCCAGAGACACGACCAGTCGATCTTCCCTTCGTAGTTGCTCTTGATCTGGGCCGTGATCTCCTTCCCTTTGAGGGTGTACGGGCCGGTCCCGAAGCCGTGCTCGTCGGTGCCGACCTTCGACCGCAGGAATCCCTGCTGCAGGATGAGCGTATCGTTGATCACCTTCTCCCCCTCCCCCGCGGCCTTGGAGTCGGGCGTGATTCTGATGTTCCACGAGGATTCCTCGTTCTGGGGCTTCTTCTTCGCGACCAGCGGCGTGACGGTGACCAGCAGGATCAGCGGCATTGCTGCGAGCGTGACGAGCCGTCCTCTCATCGTGTGACCCTCCTCGTGCGCGACGCGCATCGTAACGATACATCAGGTCGCGGGGATCAGGGGAGATACAGCAGCCCAATGGCGGCGTAGGGGCCCGGGCTCGCCGGCTGGGCGATCCAGTACCCCTGTGACTTCACGCCGAGATCGATGTAGAGCCCCCGCAGGGCTCCGCGGACGATGCGGGCGCGCAGGCGGGCCCCTCCGCCGAGTCCACCGCGCGGGTCGCGCCACGCCTCGGCGGCGCCGCCGAGGCGGAATCGGCCGGCCGGGACGATGTCCTCCGCGCTCGCGCCGAGCGCGGCGAACGATCCGGAGGGGCCGCGTCCCCGGCGGGCGACGAAGGACAGCGTCCGGGCGCGCGGAGCGGCAGGAGATCCCGCGGCCGGGCCTGCCGGCGCCATCATCCACTCGAGCGACGTTCCGCCACCGGACGGAGTCCACTCCGAGGACAGCACGGGCATGTAGCGAAATCGGCCGGCACGCGGCAGAGGGACGGCGGCGGTGTCGTCGCCCCGCGCCGCCTGGCGCAGGGCGGAGGCGAGCGCCCACCACGCACCGGGGTCGAGGGCGTTCCAGTAAGCCTGGCGGCGGAGGCGACGGTACTCGCGTTCGATTGTGGCGTCGACGGCGGTCGGGGTGATGCCGCTGCCGGTGTCATGCAATTCGTGCAGAAAACCGAGGTAATTGGCGACGTCGCCGCCCCCCTGGTACTCGCCGAAGAAGCGCGCCGGGTCGGTGCGCGGGTTCGGTGTCGTGCGCAGGACGTAGTCGCTCGCGACCAGGCGGTTCGAGAGAAGGTAGAGCAGCTCGATCGGGCGCATGCGGACCCCTTCGACGGCGCGCCGCTCGAGGAGTGTGGCGGTGAGGGTGTTGGCCTCGACGCCCCCTATATAGATGTAGAGGCGCTCCTCGCTGCTGGTGCCGGCGAGGTCGAAGGAGGCGTACGAGTCGCGGCCGCCCCACGGGGATCCGAGGTGCACCCCCGGGGAGGCGTCGAACTCACGGGCGCGCCCGCCGTGGCCTGACGCTTCGTGCAGCGCCACGCCGAACCACCAGGCCATCGGCGCGTCCCAGACGAGCGCGCGGGCGCCGCGGGCGATGGCACCGCCCGCGCCCGAACCGAAGGGCCGGAACAGGCGCTCCTCAGCCGAGGCGGTCCCGGTCACGGCGGACGAGACCAGCCGGGCGCCGCACTCGGCGTCGAGCGTCGGTGAGAAGAGAAGCTCGTAGCGCGGCGGGAGCGGCTCCTCCGCCCGGACGGGGACAGCCGGCAGAAGCGCGGCGGCGAGAGAGAGCAGCGCTGCGGCCACGGGGAGGCCGGGCCGGGGGAGCGTCATGGAGGCCCTATCATCTTATATATGCCGCCGCCCGGGACGTGGCAGAATAGCCCGATGACCGCAGCGCACCCGATCGTCCGCGGCGACGCCCCCGGGCACCAGGTATCCCGGTCCCGCGACATCCGCGCCGTGCTCGTGCAGGTCCTGGCGCTCAACCTCCTGGTGGCCGCGGTGAAACTGGCCTACGGCCTGATGACCGGCGCCATCAGCATAGTGGCGGACGGGCTCCACTCCCTGATGGACTCGTCGTCGAACGTCGTCGGGCTCGTCGGGACGGCGATCGCGGCGCGCCCGCCCGACCCGGGCCATCCTTACGGCCACCGCAAGTTCGAGGTGATCGCGGCGCTCGGCATCACCTTCCTGCTGTTTCTGGCCTGCTACGAGATCCTGACCGGCTCGGTCGCGCGTCTGATGACTCCGCAGCCTCCCGTGGTGACCCGGGCGTCCTTCGCCATCATGATCCTGACGATCCTGATCAATACGTTCGTGACGATCTACGAATCGAAGCGGGGCCGGGCGCTCCGAAGCCCGATCCTCGTGGCGGACTCCCTGCACACGCGCAGCGACATCTACGCGTCGCTGGCGGTTCTGGCCGGGCTCGCGGGCGTGACTCTCGGCCGGCCGATCTTCGACCCGCTGGCCGCCTTCGTCGTGGTCGGTCTCATCGCGCGCGCCGGCTACCGCATCGTGGCGTCGTCGCTCGATGTCCTCGCGGACGCGCGCGTCTACAGCCCCGAGGAGATCGCGGCGGCCGCCATGCAGGTCGAAGGGGTCATCGACTGTCACGACGTGCGGACGCGCGGCCTGCCGGACCACGTGCACCTCGACTTCCACCTGACGGTCGCGCCGCACACGCCGACCAGCGAATCGCACGCCATCGCGCACCGCGTCATCGAGTCGATCCAGGGCCGCTTCCCCGGCATCCGCGACGTGACCCCGCACGTCGAGCCTCCGGGCGCCGACGAATCGATCGATCATCCGGCCGCCGCGCGGGAAGGGAGAGTGAAGTGAGCGAGCGCTGCGAGGTTCCCCTGCAGAACGCGTCGAGCGACGAGATCCGGGATATCCTGAAGACCGCCAGGAGCATCGCCGTCGTGGGGCACTCGGACGACCCGGCGCGCGCCAGCTACCGGGTGGGCCGGTACCTCGCGTCGCAGGGATACCAGGTCTTCGCCGTCAACCCGAACGCGACCTCGATCCCGGGGCTCAAGTTCTATCCCGACCTGGAGTCGGTCCCCGGACCCCTCGACATCGTGGACATCTTCCGCCGCCCGGAGTTCATCCCGGCGATCGTCGACGAGGCGATCGCCCTGCGGGCGAAGGTGATCTGGATGCAGGAGGGTCTGGCGGACAACGCCTCCGCCGCGAAGGCGCGCGCCGCCGGGTTGAGCGTCGTGATGAGCCGCTGCATCATGAAGGAGCACCGCGCTCTCTCGTTCGACTGACGTCACCCCGTCTCTTCCACCACGCCGCGAGCGGGTACAGCAGGAAGCCGCTCAGGATCGCCGATCCACCGGTCCAGAGATACTCACCGGCGCTCCCTCCGATGGCCATCACGATCAGGATGATCGGCGGCAGGATCACGAGCCAGATGCCTCGCCGCCCGGCGGGGATGACGTAGCCCTTCTCCTTCGCGCCGTCCGCCGCCGGGCGGCAGCGCAGACGCCAGAGCGCCAGGTAGATCATCACGTACAGCGGCGAGAACACCCACATCTCGATCGAGGTGAGCTGCTCGACGTTCATGAAGGTCAGCAGGCAGTAGCAGATCGACGTCGCGATCAGCGACACGAAGGGGGTGCCGAACTTGCGGTGCAGCCGGGTCAGGCCGGCGGGAAGGAATCCGTCCTGCGCCATCGCGAACGGGACGCGGGAGTAGGCCAGCAGGTTGACGTTCGACAGCGCGAAGTTGCTGACGATCGCCGCGGCTGAGATCCAGAGCGCGAGGAGCGGGCCGCCGATGATCCTTCCCATGTCGGTGAACGAGCCCTCGTTGATGGTCGTCCAGTCGGGTGTGGCGGCGAGACCGATCGCCAGCGGGATGATATAGGTCGGCACGGTGATCAAGATGGCGACCAGGATGGCGCGCAGGTAGTTGCGACGCGGGTTCTCGATCTCCTCCGCGGCGGTCGACAGCGACTCGTAGCCGGAGTAGTTCCACATCCCCATCAGCGCGCCGACCCCCAGCGCCGGCAGCCACCCCTTGCCCGGCGGTCGCATGGGCACCATCGGGTTGTGCTGCCAGTGCGACACTCCGAGGATGCACAGGATGACGAACGGGCTCAGGAGGAAAATGTTGAACAGCATCGTGGACCACCCGACGACCTCGATGCCGCGCACGTTGATCCAGGTGCAGATCGCGATCACGACGATCGGGACGACCCAGTGCGCGGGCCGCACCCACGCCTCGGGCAGGAACGGGTCGCAGTACTCCGCCACCCACACGGCGTAGAGGGCGCCGTCGAAGAAGGCGCCGAGCCACGACCACCAGCCGGCTTGGAACCCCCAGAAGTCGCCGAACACCTCCTTGATCCAGCGGTAGTAGCCCCCCTCGACGGGATAGCGGCTGTTCATCTCGCCGCTCGCCAGACCCAGGGGCAGGCCGTAGAAGATCGGCAGCAGCAGGATCAGGATGAGGGTCAGCCCCGGGCCGGAGGCCGGCACCATCGCTTCGATTCCGGCGGGGCCGGCGGCCGACAGGCAGTAGATGACGCCGATCAGGGGGATGAGGCGCAGGCCGCGCCGGGCGTGGATCGAGGGGAAGGGCCCTGGAGGCCGAGCGGCGCCCGGGGGCTCCCCGGGGGGTTCCGAGGCCGGCGTCAAGAGGCGCGGCTCAGGCGGCCGATTCGGCGCATGCCTTGTCGGCGGCCGCGAGGATCCGCTTCAGCTCGCGGTCGACCTCGGGCGGAAGCGGGTCGGGATCGGGGAGGGCCAGGAGCCGGTCGACCTCCGCGCGCGCGGTCTCGATCTCGTCGTGCCCTTCCTCGAAGAACTTGTCGTACGTGCTGCGGTAGGAGAACTTCGGGAAGAACACGGCGCCCGTCTTCAGGCCGTGCAGCGTCTCCTTGAACCCGAGGAAGTGCTGCCCCGGCCCGGCCTTCTCGATCAGATTCGCCATGAGCGTCTCGTCGTTCACGACGACCCCGTCGCGGATCCGCTTTACCATGCGGGCGACCTCGGCCTCGATGACCATCTCGGTGAGCGACATCGTGTTGTTGTCGTCCAGGATGCCGATCCCCACGAGCAGGTCCGCGCCCGAGAGGGCGGCCGCCATGCCGGTGTGCATCGACTCGTACGACGCCTGCACGCCCGGGATCTTGGCGTCCGAGTTCAGACCGACCCCGAGCGCCGGGACATTGTAGAACTTCGCCATCTGTCCGAGGATCAGATTGAACAGGGGGATCTCCGGGCTGCCGCACACCGCCATTCCCGAGCGCATGTCCAGGACCTCGGGGCCGAGAGGGTAGATCAGCGGGCAGCCGGGGGCGGCGAGCTGGAACAGGACGACACCCGACAGGAACTCGATCAGGCTCATCAGGCAGGTGCCGGGCACGGTCACGGGCGCGGTGGCCCCCGTGAGCGGCATCGGCCAGATGACGATCGGGATGCCGGCGCGCGCCATGTCGATGCACAGGTCGGCCATCTTCGGCTCGTGCTGCAGGGGGGACACGGTGCAGGCGACGATCGAGAACGGGGGCCGGCGCTTCAGCTCGTTCTTGCTGCCCGCGAGGATCTCCAGCATCTCCAGGGCGAACGGCACGTGCTCGGGAAGCTGGATCTCGTGCTGGATGTGCTTCGAGGTCATGGCGAACGAGTGGTACATCTCGTGCAGCACGCGGCTCGGCCCCGGCACGTCGAACGGCACGACCATCGGCCAGACGTAATCGACCACGTCGATGTAGTGCGCCGCCTTGGTCGAGTCGCGCAGGTCCTGCACCAGTCCCTGGCGTCGAACGCCTGTCTTGTAGTCCTGCGTGAACGTCGCCTGGCCGTTGGTGGTCACATACAGATGCTTCCCGTCCGTCCGCAGATCGTGCTTCGGATCGCGCCCGGCGAGCGTGATGACGCGCGGCGTCGATTCGATGCACTTCTGGACGAGGTCCGGCTCGAGCCACGCCAGCCCCTTGTCGTGGTCGACCCTCTGGCCGTGCTCGGCGAGGAGGTCGAGGGCCCGCGTGCTCTCGTACTTGATGCCGACCTTCTCGAGGATGTCGAGCGCCCGCGTGTGCATCAGCCGCACTTCCTCGTCGCTCAGGATCCTGACCTCGGGGACCATGAAGACCTCCTCCGCACCCGCTCCATGATGGTGACGTGGCATAAATTATCCTCGCCATCGGCCTGCCGGCGCAAGGACATTCGACGGGGCGCGCCCCGCCGCATTGTCGTAACGGCTTGAGAATGACGCGGATCCGCGGAAATTGAAGCCGTAACAGCAAAGGTCGTCCGCGTCAGGGACCTGTGTCCCGATCCCTGTGCTAGATTGTTCCTTCAGCATGAAACGCGCTCCGTGTGCGGAGCGCTTCGAAGGGGGTGACGCATGACACAGGCGCGCTACGACGCCATCGTCGTGGGAGGCGGCCACAATGGCCTGATCGCTGCCGGGTACCTGGCGAAGGAGCGGCTCAAGGTCCTGGTGCTCGAACGCCGCCCGATCGTCGGCGGCGCCTGCGTCACCGAAGAGCTCATCCCGGGGTACCGCGTCACTCGGACTTCATACGTCTGCAGTCTTCTTCTTCCCGAGGTCATCCGCGATTTCAAGATGAAGGAGTACGGCTTCCAGACCCTCGTGCCCGAGCCCCACTCGTTCTATCCCTACCCCGACGGCCGCTACATGCTCTGGTCGGCGGACGAGGACAAGACGAAGAGGGAGATCGCCAAGTTCTCGAAGAAGGATGCCGAGGCGTACGGCCGCTTCAACGCCGACCTGGCCGAGCTGCAGCCGTTCGTGGACGAGATCCTGCGCACCACCCCGCCGATGTTCCCGCCGCGCGGCCTGCGCGAGCTCCTCGAGTTCGGGAAGCTCGGGCGGCGGCTGTTGAAGCTCGGCGACAGGAAGCTGAAGCACTTCATGGAGCTGATGACCGCCTCCTGCGACGACTACCTGTCGCGGCGCTTCGAATCGGACGAGGTCAAGGCGGCGATGGCCCTCAACGGTCTCATCGGCACCTGCGTCGGACCGATGTCCCCCGGCTCGGCGGCCGTCATGCTGCACCACTCGATCGGCAGCAGCATCGAAGGGCAGCCCGGCGCCTGGGGCTATGTCAAGGGGGGCATGAGCGGCATCGCCAACGCGCTGCTGCGATCGGTCCAGGACCTGGGCGTCGAGGTGAAGACCAGCGCCGAGGTGGGCCGGTTCATCGTCGAGGGGGGCGTCTGCCGCGGCGTGCACCTCGCGAACGGCGACGAAGTCCGCGCGCGCCTGGTGGCCAGCAACCTCGACCCGCACCGGACCTTCCTGAAGATGTGCGACAAGGGGACGCTGTCGGATGAATTCACCGAGTCGATCCGCAAGTTCCGGATCCAGGGATCGTCGATCAAGGTCAACTGCGCCCTGTCCGAGCTGCCGGACTGGACGTGCCTCCCCGGACAGGACCCGAAGGCGCCGCACCAGCCGGCCATGTTCGAGATCGCTCCGTCGATCGAGTACCTCGAGCGCGCCTACGACGATCTCAAGTACGGTCGTCCGTCGGCCCACCCTCTGATCGACGGCAACGTCGCCTCGACCCTCGACGACACCCTCTGCCCGAAGGGGCACCACGTCATGTCGCTGTTCGTGCAGTACGGCCCCTACAAGCTGAAAGAAGGGACCTGGGACCAGGTGCGCGAGAAGGTGGGAGACATGATCATCGACAACCTCGCGCAATACGCCCCGAACATCAAGAAGGCGATCATCGCGCGCGAGGTCCTGAGCCCGTGGGACCTGGAAAAGATCTTCGGCCTCACGGAGGGGAACATCTTCCATGGCGAGATGACCCCCGACCAGCTCTTCTTCCTGCGCCCGGCGCCGCGCTGGGCCAATTACCGCACGCCGATCCGCGGTCTCTACCTGTGCGGCTCCGGCGCGCACCCCGGCGGCGGCGTCATGGGGGCGCCCGGCAAGAACGCCGCCCGCGAGATCCTGCGCGACGTGAGGCGTTAGCGCGGGTTGCGGAGGGGCGCGCTGCCGTCCTGCTGGAAGAAAACCGGCGACGGGACGAGCCTCGCCGCGAGGACCCGCCCGGCGGCGGAGTCCGGGAGCGCCTCGGCCAGGACGGCGGTGCGACCGTCCCAGAGATAGATCCGCCGCGGTCCCTGCGGCGCCGGGTCTGCGACAACCGCCAGCGCTCCCGTGCGTGCGGGCCGCGCCGCGTTGACGAGGTCGGCGAGGCCGATCAGCCCCCCCACGCCGTCGGCGCGCTCGGGTATCAGTTTCCGGATGTTCCCTCTCTCCTCCATCAGACCGGCCAGGAAGGGGATCACCGCGCGCGGCTGCGTCTCGGCGACGACCAGGGTCTCGCCGGGTGAGAGCGCCAGCGCGGGACCGCGCAGCGTCCGGAAGCAGGCGTCGTACGGCTGCGCCAGGATGCCGTAGTCGGCGATCTCGCGCTGCACGAGGAGCGCGTTGGTCACCGCCAGGAGGACCACGGCCACCCCGCCCAGAGCGACCGCCGCTCTCCTCATGGGGCCGGACAGCGTCGGGAACCGGGGGTGGGCGAGCAGGCCGCAGGCCAGAAGCGGGTAGCCGATCGACAGGAGGTACAGGTAGCGCGACGACACCTTCTCGAGCGGCAGGATCGGCGCCGTGCACAGCGCGATCCAGAGAAGCCCGAGCCGGGCGGGCCGGGAATTCCAGCCGAGCAGGAACACGCCAGCCCCGGCCGCCGCGAACAGCACGAAGCCGGAGGCGCTGAAGTCGTACAGATCTCCGAGGCCGATCGGGCGCAGCACGACGAAGGGCAGCTTGAGGAGGGTCGCCCGCACCCCCTCTCCCGACGTGTGGTAGTCGGACTTGAAGAGCAGGTTGAAGACGATGAAGAGCGCGGCCAGGACGCCGACGGCCGCCGCCGCGTGCCGGCGCGTGGAGCGGTCGCGCGCGAACAGGGGGGCCAGGAGCATCGGGAAGAAGGCCACCTCTTTCGTCAGCAATCCGGCCGCGAACAGGGGCGCGGCCCACAGGACCCTTCTGCGCGACGCCCCGGTCAGGACGAGGAGTCCCGCGAGGATGAACAGCGCGGCCAGAGCGTGGCCGCGGGCCGCCGGCCAGATGACGACTTCGGAGACGCGGACGCCCGTGCCCCAGAGAAGCCCCGCGCCGAGGGCGGCCCAGGCATTTCCGGCCAGACGCGCGCAGAGAAGGACGACCAGCGTCGTGGTCGCCGCGTGCAGGAGGAGAGACGTTGCGTGGAAGACCGGGGCCGTTCCTCCTCCGAGCAGGTAATCGAGGACGAAGCTCAGGTGCAGGACCGGATTGAAGTCGCGGTAGAAGACGCGGAAGACATACAGGGGCCGCTCCAGAGCGGGCGTCATGCGGCCGAGCCACTCGTAGTCGTCGGAGAAGAATCCGGCGCCGAGCGCCCTCGCGTACACCGCGAGGGTCAGAATCCCGAGCGCCGCCGCGGCCCAGGCCAGCCAGCGCGCCGGCGCCTCCGGACTCGCGTCACTCCCGGTGTTCGGCGCGGTCGCGGGGACCGTGGCGGTCAACGACGATCCCCGGGCGGCCCGGGCTCGGGCACGGCCAGATTGAACAGGCCTATCCCGCCCTCGGAGTCGAGCGGCTCCCCGAGCGAGCGCAGGTAGTCCTCGAGACGATCCGGCCGCTCCCGGAACAGCGCCAGGGAGGGATAGCGCCCCGCCGAGCTCAACACACCCGCCGGGTCGACGATCACGTGGGTGAACCCGAGCTCCCTGAGTGTCGCGCTGGCCTGGCCGGGGCTGTCGCCCGCGGCCAGCAGCTCGGCGAGCGGGTGCCGATTGAAGACGCTCGGCGCGGCGTGCGGGATCGCCAGCCTGTGGTGGCGGTCCTCGCCGACGAGCAGGATACGGTGCGCGGCCGGGTCGAGGATCGAGCCCGCCCTTTCGAACAGTCTCAGGACCGGGATCGCGCGCTCGACGAAGGCCCGCGGCTCCATCCTTCCAAGAAGAACCGCCTCCCCTCCCGTGAACGAGAGGACCGAGAGGATCGCTCGCACCCCCGCCAGGCCTCCCAGGACGAGACCGGCCAGGGGGAGCACACGCATGCCGCCTCCAAGCCGCCACAGGCCCACGATCAGGCCGGCGCATGCCGCAGCGAGGAGGGCCGAGGTCGCGACCAGGAAGCGCTCCCAGCGGAAAGTCAGCAGCCAGACGATCCAGGTCGCCAGGGCGACGTAGACGACGCGACGCGCCCAGACGTCACCGCGAAGAATGAGGAGCCCCGCCGGCAGGAGAAGGACCGGGACCCAGCCCCACGCCGGCGTGGGGTAGAAGGCATCCGCATCCGCGTCCCCTTCGACAAGCCGTGGGCCCAGGAGACGCAGGTCCTCGAGGCCCGGCAGCCCGCCCCGCGCGTCGATCTCGAACGCGGCGGCGCCGCCCGGGGCGAGGCCGCGCGTCGGCAGAAGCGACGACAGCGCCGGGGCGACCGGGTTGCCGACGACCAGCGCGTTGGCCACGAGCCAAGGGAGGATGAGCGCGAGCGGGGCCGCCGCGAAGACGGCGGCGCGCCTGGGCCGTCCGCGATCCAGGACGAGCAGGACGACGACGAACAGAGCGAGCGGGACGAGTGCTCCCAGCCATTTCGTCTGCAGGGCCCCTCCTGCCAGGAGGGACGCCCGCCGCAGCCAGGACAGGTCGCGCCCTTTCCAGGCCAGGAGGCCGGCCCCCAGGCTTCCGAACGCGAACATCCCGTGACCGAGATCGGCGGCGGGGATCCCCAGGGCGTGGATCGTGATCGGCAGGGACAGCACGAGACCGACGGCGACGGCCGCCGCGGCGGAGCCCCACAACCGCCGGGCCAGGTCGGCCGTCAGGGCGAGGAGGAGCAGGCCGACGAGCAGGTTCGCGTCCGCGGCCGCAGGCTCCCCCGCCGTCGCCAGGCCAAGACCGTAGAGCACCGACATGCCGGGAGGGAACCAGGAGTGCAGGCTCCACGTCGCCGGTGTGATACGGCCATCGACGAGCCACAGATTCGGCTGCGCGTAGTGATAGGCCAGCGTGTCGAAGAAGACCGACGGAACGCGGTCCCACGCCAGGCCGGCGACGAGCGTGACGGCGAGAATCACGAGGACGACCCAGCGCGCTGCCCCCGCCCAGGGAGCCGCGGCCTCGTCCCCTGGCCCCCGCGCGCCGAAGCGTGCGAGGAGCAGGGCGCCTGTCAGGCAGAGAACCGTCACGCCGACGAGCGGCGCGAATGCGAAGCCGCCGGGGACCTGTCCGGCGACGAGAAGGATCCCGATGAAAATCGGCAGCCCGCACGCCGTGTCCCAGGCGAGACGCGACAGACCGGCGAGCGCGGAGCGGGCGAAGAGGCGCCCGAGACCCCTGCTCAGGACCACGACGGCGCTCCCGAGCAGGAGACGCGCCAGGAGACCCGGCCAGCCAGTGCCGTCGTCGGGGATCGGCATGGTTGTGTCCGTCCTCAGCCGAAGCCGAGGGCCCGGGCGTTATCCAGAAGCCGTCGATCGCGCGCTTTACGCCTCCTTGATCGTCGGCATCACCTTCGGCACCGCGGCCTTGTACGATGGCCGCGCCATCACGCGCGTCGCCCAGTCGCCGATCTTCGCGTACTTCGCGTCGGGCAGGATGCCGAGGACCTTCAGGTTTCCGGTGATCGCCGGGATGAGGGCGGCGTCGGCCAGCGAGAAGATCTCGCCGCCGAACCAGGCCCTTCCCTTGAGATCCCCTTCCAGCCGCTGCAGGTGCTCGTGCACCTTGATGCGCGACTCCTCCAGGAGCTTGTGGTCCACCTTGTCCGCCTTCTTGCGGTGCAGCACCGGCGGCTCGTAGTCGAACTGCGAGTTGGTGAGATCGCGGATGGCGGGATAGAAGTACTGATCGAAGGTGTCCTCGAGCATGCGCACCCGGGCCCGCTCGTAAGGGTCCTTCGGCAGCATCGGCGGCTGCGGGTGCGTCTCCTCGAGATACTCGTTGATGAGGGTCGACTCGTAGATCGTGCGGCCGTCCTCCAGGACGAGGACCGGTGTCTTGCGGAACGGGTTCAGACGCGCGAAGGCGGGATCCTCGTTCTTGTTCTCCGGGACGATCATCTCGTACTGGATCTTCTTCTCGGCCAGCGCGACCCGGACCTTCCATCCGAACGGCGAGCGGTCGAAGGCGTAGAGCTTCAGCATGGAGACCTCCTCCTGTGTCGGTGCGACGGAAGGATCGTACCACTTCCGTCAGCCGCGGCCGATGTCGCGCAGGATTTCGTGGGCCGAGTTCCAGCCCGGGGCGCCCCAGACGCCCCCGCCGGGGTGCGTGCCGGAACCGCACAGGTAGAGATTCTTGAGCGGCGTGCGGTAGTCGGCGAAGCCGGGGGCCGGGCGGAAGGTGAACAGCTGGTCCGGTGTCATGGCGCCGTGATAGATGTTCCCGCCGGTCAGGCCGAAGATCGTCTCGAGATCCTCCGGGGTGTAGACGTGCCGGGCGATGACGGAGCCGGGGAAGTTCGGGGCGTAGCGCGCGATTTCGGCGACGACGCGGTCGGCGACGGTCTCCTTCAGGCTCTCCCAGCCTCCCTCCTTCAGGTGGCGCGGACCGTACTGCACGAAGCAGGTCATGATGTGCCTCCCCGGAGGGGCGCACGACGGGTCGAGGACCGAGTGGATGCACGCCTCGACGGTCGGGCGGGAGGAGAACGCTCCGCGCTTGCAGTCGTCCCACGCCCGCTCGATGAAATCGACCGTCGGGCAGAAATTGAGGAGACCGCGGTGCTGCGGACCGGGCTCCCTGCCGGGCATCGCCGTGAAGTCGGGCAGGGCCGACAGCGCGAGATGCACCTTCAGCGACGCCCCCAGGTCCTTGAACCCCTCCATGTGCTGCACGAACGGCGCGGGGAGGGCGCTCGCCGGGAGCAGCTCGAGGAAGGTCCGGCGCGGCGTCGCGTTGCTGACGATGACGTCGGCCGGCACGACTTCGCCGCTCCTGAGGCGGACACCCGCGACCCGTCCCGCGTCGCCGAGCTCGATCGTCGCGACGGGCGCCCCGGTCCTGATGACCACACCCCGCTCGCGGGCCGCGGAGGCGAGCGCCTGGGTGATGGCCCCCATGCCGCCGACGACGACGCCCCAGACTCCGGCGGCTCCTTCGACACCGCCGAACACGTCGTGCAGGAGAAGGAAGGCGGTGCCGGGCTGGTGCACTCCTCCATAAGCGCCGATGACCGCCTGCGAGCAGAGGAAGGCCTTCAGCTCCTCCGACTCGAACCGGGTGTCGAGGACGTCCGCGATCCCCAGGGACGCGAGCTGGACGAGAAGCTGCAGGTCGTAGCCGGAGAGGCGGCGCGCCGCCAGTCCCATCGTCAGGAGATCCCACAGGTCGCGCGGTGCGCGCCCGTCGATGCGGGGCGGCGCCTTGAACAGCAGCGGCTTGACGAATTCGCCCACCCTCTCGAGCGCGGAGTGGAACTCGTGGTATGCGCCGGCATCCTGGCGCGAGAATTTGGCGATTTCCTGCAGGTCGCGCTCGTCGCCGCGCAGCGTCATCGACCGGCCGTCCGGGAACGGCACGAAGAAGGCGGGGTCCTGCCGGATGACCTGGTAGCCGTGACGTGGCAGGTCGAAGCGCCTGATCGCCTCGGGCATGAGCAGGGTGCTGACGTAGGACGTGGAGGAGACCTTGTAGCCCGGGAACAGCTCTTCGGAGACACAGGCGCCTCCGACGATCGCGCGCGCCTCCAGCACGGTCACCCGGTGCCCCGCCTCGCCGAGCAGGTTCGCGGTCACCAGACCGTTGTGCCCGGCACCGATGATCGCGATCCGCTTGCCGCCCGCCATGAACCCGCGCCCCTTATGCTTCGTCCGTTCCGCCCCGCTCCCCGTCTCTCATCTCTTCAAGACGCGCCCGGCAGCCTGCCGGGTCGTGGCTGATCAGCCAGTCCTTGCGCCCTCAGCCGACCGCCATGAAATAGCGCCAGCCGCCGTCCGGCTCCTGCCAGCCGAGGAGATGCAGCCGGTGCTCCACCGACCAGCGGACCGCCTCGTCGATGGCGCGCCGCGCGGTCGCGTCATCGAGACCGGCGAGCCGCGCGATCTCGTCGTCCGACCGCGCCAGGTCCCATCCGAGGAGAAGCCGGGGACCGTCGAGAAAAAGACGGATCACGCGCGCCCACGCCGCCCCCTTCGTCCCGGCAAGGCGGAGGTCGTCATCCTCGCGTGGCGAAAGAAACTCGATCACCGGCCTCCTCGTCCTCCCGGCGCTCGCGGGTTGAAATGGCTCTGTTCGGCTGCGCGTCATCTTATGAGGGCGTCCGCCGTCAGATCAAGTCGATGGCGCGGTCGACCGCCCTCCGCATCGGCGTTGCGAATCGTGGGATCTCAAGCCGTTACGACATGCGCGCCGGGACGTCATTGTCGTTACGGCATTCAATTGCGCAGTTTAATGCGGAAAAAGGATTGACCCGCAAATCCGCGCCGTGTCAAGATCTCCGCAGGAGATCAATCCCATGAACGCGCGCCCGAAGGTCTCGATGCTGTCCGAGAAACAGGTCCGTCTCGTCCACGAGGCGTCGCTCGAGATCCTCGAGAAGACCGGCGTGCTCTACGAGAACAAGAAGGCGCTCGACTACATGGAGCAGAACGGACAGAAGGTGGACCGCGACAAGGGCGTCGCCTGGGTCAAGCCGGACCTCGTGGAGCGCTGTCTGAAGACCGTGCCGCGCAAGTTCGTCCTGGCGTCGCGGGACGGCAAGAACGACGCGGTGATCGACGGCGAGCAGATGCACCACATGACCGACGGCCAGGCTTCGTTCACCCTCGACGAGAAGACCGGCGAGAGACGCACCTCGACGCTGCACGATCTGGCGCTCAGCACTCTTCTGGCCGACGCTCTGACTCCGATCAAGGTGATGTGGTCGACCGTCTTCCCCACCGATGCCTCGACCGATTTCCGGGCGCTGTTCGAGATGGCCTCCACCTTCATGTGGTCGAAGAAGCACTTCCAGATGGTGGGGGGCGTGCAGGACCCCGACGACGTGCCCTACCTGCTCGCGATGCTCGACGCGGTGTACGGCGACCGGCGCAAGCAGCGCGATCGTCCCTATTTCTCGATGGTCACCTGCCCCGTGTCCCCCTTGAAGCACGACGACATGATGACCGAGGCGTGCATCGCGCTGGCGAAGGAGTGGGTGCCGATCGTCTTCTGGCCGATGCCGCTGCAGGGGGCCACGGCCCCCATCACCGTCGCCGGGACGCTCCTGCAGACCAACGTGGAGTTCCTGAGCGGGCTCGTCCTGTACCAGCTGGTGCAGCCGGGTCTGCCGATGATCTATCCGGCCGGCCCCGAGACGCTCGACATGAAGACCGGTCTCGCCTCGACCGCGTCGCCCGAGGGGATCCTCCTCAATCTCCCGTTCGCGCAGATGACCGAGTTCTACGGCGTGCCGTACATGGCGGGCGGCATCTGCTCGGACGCCAAGATCCCCGGGATCCAGTGCGGCTACGAGAACATGGCGACCGGCATGACCGCGGCGCTCTCCGGCTGCGATCTGCTCGTGGGCATCGGCATCCTGGAGGACGGCAACACCCTGTCCTTCCCCCAGATGGTCATCGACGAGGAGATCTGCAACATCCTGTCCTTCGTGCGCAACGGCATGGAGCTGACGGCCGAGAAGCTCATGGTCGAATCGATCCACAAGGTCGGCCACTCGCCCAACCACCACCTCGGGCAGCCGTACACGCGCGAGTTCCTGAAGTCGGGGCAGGGGTACTGGCCCTACATCTCCTTCCGCGGAACCTACGGTGACTGGAAACGTCGCGGCAAGGACGAGGTGCAGCTGGCGCGCGAGAGGATGAGGAAGCTCCTCGATACCCACGAGATCGACCCGCCTCCCGCCGAGGCCCAGAAGGAGCTGCGCCGCCTCCTCTGCGAGCGCACCGGGTTCTCACCGAACGACCCGAAGATCGAGGGCGTCTTCCAGCACCCCTGGAAGGAGCACCCCTCGTCCTGGCGCTGAGACCGATCCCGCCGTTTCGCGTTCCTCACAGAATGTCGGCCCAGCGCGGCGACGCCGCGAACGCGGCGTGGATGAGGCCCACGTGCGAGTACGCCTGGGGGTAGTTGCCCCAGAGACGGCGCGTCGCGGGGTCGAAGTCCTCCGAGAGCAGACCCAGGGGCGGGAGAGCGGCGCGCGCGCGTTCGAACGTTTCGCGCGCCTCGGGGCCGCGGCCCGTGGCGACCAGGGCCTCGACGAGCCAGAAGGTGCAGAGGACGAAGGCGACGGTCGGCGCGCCGAAGCCATCGTCGTGGAGGTACCGCAGGAGCCATCCGTCCCTGGCGAGGCGGCCGCGAATCGTGTCGATGGTGGATCGGAGATGCGGATCATCCGGCGGCAGGAAGTGGAGCGGTGCCATCTGGAGCAGTGACGCGTCGAGATCGCGGCTGCCGCGGGCGGCGACGAAGCTGCCCAGATCCGCGTTCCAGGCGTTTTTGAGGATGTCCTCGCGGATCGACGCCGCCGACCCGCGGTAGCCGTCCTCCCGGTCCGGGAGATGATGCGCGGCCACCCTGGCCATGCGGTCCGCCGCCGCCCAGCACATCAGGCTCGAGAAGGTCTGCGGAATCCACTCGGTGCGGTATTCCCAGATCCCCGCGTCGGGGGTCCCCGCCACGGCGACCGCCTGGCGCGCCAGGCGCTCGAGCAGATCGATCTTCTCGCGCGTCTGATCCGCCCGGAATCGCGCGTCGAGCATGACCGGCGCGAGAGCCAGCATCACTTCGCCGTAGATGTCGTTCTGCCGGTACGCGGCGGCGGCATTGCCGACCCGCACCGGCTTCTCACCTTCGAAGCCGGGCCAGTCGGGAAGCATTCGTTCGTTCAGGTCGGACGTCCCGTCGACGCGATACAGCGGAGCCAGGTCCAGCGAGGGATTGCGGGCCACGATGTCGAGGAGGTAGCGCACGAACTGCTCGCGCTCCTCGAAGTGCCCCAGGAGCCGGAAGGCCCCGAGCACGTAGGCCGCATCACGCAGCCAGCAGTACCGGTAGTCCCAGGTCCGGCCGCTGCCCGGCGCCTCCGGGATCGAGGTCGTCGTCGCCGCCACGATCGCCCCGGTGTCCTCGAAACAATGGAGCTTCAGCACCAGGGCCGATCGCACCACCTCCTCCTGAAAGAGAGGCGGGATGTTGCAATGCTTGGTCCAGCGCTGCCAGTAGCGCAGCGTCTCCGTCAGGAATCTTTCGCACAGCGCCGGCAGCGCCTCCTCGACGGGCGGCCCCCAGGCCAGGACGAGATGGCGTCTCTCGGTGAGGGCGAACGGCTGCCCTCCGAGATAGGACAAGGGGATGTCGGTGGTCAGCCGGAAGGGGCTCGCGTAACCTTCGAACTGCACGTGGTTCGATCCCTGAATCCGATCCGGAGCCCGCCGCGACCAGCCCAGACACGGTTCGCACGCGATGCGGACGCGCGGCGTGCCGGACACCGGCTCGACGATCCGCACGATCTGGGTCGGCCGGAACGAGCGGTCGTGAAGCAGGTAGCGGGGCGCGAAATCGAGCACACGAAACGAGCCGTCGGTCGTCGTGAAGGTCGTCTCGAGAACATTGGTGTTTTCGACGTAGCGCTGCGTCCCGTTCGCATCCGCCGCGGGGGCGACCGTGAATCGTCCTCCATAATCGGCATCGAGGAGACTCGCGAAAACCGGCTCGGAATCGAAGCGCGGGAGACAGCACCACACGACATCGCCCCGGCGCGACACGAGGGCGGAGAACTGGCAGTTCCCAATCAGTCCGAGATCCTCGAGGCGCACGGGTCAAATTATGTCACAATTATTTTCGTGAAAGAGTCGCTTCGCGCGATCCTCGTTCTGCTCCTCCTCGGTCTCCTGGCCTGGGGCACGTCGCGGCTCGTCGACAAGACCAGCCGCACATGGTTCGAGCAGGACGTCACGAGGAAGGCGACCCTCGCCGTGTCGAGAGTCCACGACGATCTCGTCCGTGGCTGGACTTCGGACGATCGGGCCGACGTCGGCCGCACCCTCGGCGACATCGCACGCGACGCACGGATCCTGGCGGCCGCGGCATGCGGCGAGGACGGCGGGACGATCGCCGCGACGCCGGGGTACCCGCAGCCGCTGGCGTGCGAGCGCGTGGGCCCGCGGATCTCCTCCGCCCGGCGCGATCCGCAGACCGGCGAGTGGCCGACCTGGAGCCGGCTGATGGATCTCGACGGCGGGAGGGTGCATGTCAGCGCCGTACCCGTGGAGGCCGGCGATCACCGGCTCGGCTTCGTCGTTCTCCTGCAGGACATGACATACGCCGACCTGCGCGCCGAGACGTCCCGGCGCTTCACGCTGGCCGCGTTCGGGATCCTGGCGGTCGCGGCCTCGCTCGCCACCGCGCTGGCCACACGCTTTTCCTGGCGCAACTGGACCTCGGACCTGCGGCGCATTCTGCGCGGCAAGCCTCCGTCGCGGGCCTTCCAGCCGATCGTGAGGGACGTGCGGGATCTGGCGGAGCAGATCGCCTCGGAGTCGCTCTCCGAAGGTCGCGGCGTCGCCTGGACCGCCGATCGGCTGCGCCGCAATCTGCGGCGCTACCTTCACGGCGAGAAAGTCATCATCCTGGCCAATCGCGAGCCGTATATCCATGACCGCGGCCCCGACGGGACGATCCGGGTCCTGCATCCGGCGAGCGGGCTGGTGACGGCGCTCGAACCGGTCATGCGCGCCTTTTCCGGCGTCTGGGTGGCGCATGGCGGCGGGTCCGCCGATCGCGAGGTGAGCGACCGCGCGGGGCGCATCCGCGTGCCGCCCGGCGAGGAGTCGTACGCCCTCCGGAGGGTCTGGCTCACCCCCGAAGAGGAGAAGGGCTACTACTACGGCTTCTCCAACGAGGGGCTGTGGCCCCTGTGCCACATCGCCCACACGCGCCCCGTCTTTCGCGGCGAGGATTGGAGCGTCTATCAGAGCGTGAATCGCAAGTTCGCCGACGCCGTCTGCGCGGAGGTCGACACCCCCGATCCGATCATCTTCGTGCAGGACTATCATTTCGCCCTGGTGCCCCGGATCATCCGCGAGCGGCTGCCGCGGGCGATGATCCTGAGCTTCTGGCACATTCCGTGGCCGAACTCGGAGAACTTCGAGATCTGTCCCTGGCACAAGGAGCTTCTCCACGGAATGCTCGGGAGCAGCATCCTCGGCTTCCACATCAGGCTCCACTGCAACAACTTCATCGACTCGGTCGATCGCTACCTCGAGGCGCGCATCGATCGGGAGAGCCGCGCGGTCATCCACCGGGGCTGGACCACGCTCGTTCGCGCCTACCCGATCTCCGTCGACTGGCCCAACCGCCTGCTCAAGGACGCGCCGCCGGTGGATCGCTGCCGGCGGGAAGTCTTCGAGGAGTACGGAGTGGCGCCGGACGTGCTCCTGGGTCTCGGGGTCGATCGTCTCGACTACACGAAGGGGATCGAGGAGCGTCTGCTCGCCGTGGAGAGGCTCCTGGAGCGCTTCCCGCAGTTCCGCGGCCACTTCACGTTCGTGCAGATCGCGGCGCCGAGCCGGACGGCCATCGATCGCTACCGCGGGCTGCGCCAGAGCGTCGAGGAGCTGGCGGACCGGATCAACCGGAAGTTCGGCCAGGGATCGTACCGGCCGCTCGTCCTGAAGATCGAGCACTACGAGCCGCCCGAGATCCTGCGGCTCTACCGGGCGGCGGACGTCTGCTACATCAGCAGTCTGCACGACGGGATGAATCTCGTGGCCAAGGAGTTTCTCTCGGCCCGCGACGACGAGCGCGGCGTTCTGATCCTGAGCTGCTTCACCGGCGCGGCGCGCGAGCTGACCGAGGCGCTCATCGTCAATCCGTACGACCTCGAGCAGTCGAGCGCCGCGCTCGCGGCGGCCCTGGAGATGTCCCCGGAGGAGCAGCAGGAGCGCATGCACGCGATGCGTCTGTATCTGTCCGAGTTCAACGTCTACAGGTGGGCGGGTCAGATGCTGGTGGACGCCGCCCGGCTGCGCCAGCGGCACCAGGTCTCCGATCGTCTCTCGGACCCCACCGGGCCGAGAGAAACCGTCACGCCGTGAGGTACATCCTGGGACGCGAGCAGCGCCCCGTGCTGCAGGCCCTGGCCCGGACAGACGCCCTTCTGGCGTTCGATTTCGACGGGACGCTGGCGCCACTCGTTCCCGAACCCGCACGGACACGCCTTCGTCCTCGAACCCGGTCGCTTCTGGCGGAGGTCGCCGGGCTCTACAGATGTGCCGTCATCACCGGACGGGCCCTCGGCGATCTTCGGCCACGGATCGCGGGGCTTCCTCTGTGGGCGATCCTCGGCAATCACGGCGCCGAGGAGGGCGCGGGCGGGCGCGGGCAGGCCGACAGGCGCAGGACCGTCCGCGGCTGGCGGCGCCTCCTGCGCGACCGCCTGGGTCCGCTGCGCGGCGTGTGGATCGAGGACAAGAAGGATACGCTGACCATTCACTTCCGGAACGCCTCGAGTCCGCCGCACGCGCAACAGGCGGTCCTGCGGATCGCGCGCGCGCTCCCTCGTGCCCGCCTCGTCCCGGGCCACTTCGGGATCAACCTTCTCCCCGTCGGCTCTCCGGACAAGGGGACCGCGGTCCGGATGCTGCAGAAGCGGGCGCGCAGCCGGGCCGCTCTCTACGTGGGAGACGACGGATCCGATGAGCTGGTCTTCTCGAACGGCCGGGGCCGGGGGCTGGTGACGGTCCGCGTCGGCCGCAGCCGCGCCTCGAGAGCCGCCTACTACCTGCGCGATCAGACGGAGATCGACGATCTCCTGGCCCTGCTCGTGGCCCTGCGCGGGGAGCGTCCGGCCGGCCGCGACAGCCGGTTCAGATCCGGGGTCGTGCGGAGGCGTTGACGCGGGCGATGGCGTCCTCGAGGATGTCCAGCCCCTGCTCGAACAAGGACCGCTCGATGTTGAGCGGCGGCTGGATGCGGACGAACCACGAGATGCTGTCGTGGATGTAGTAGAGACCGTTCTCGAGGCAGTGCTGGTTGACCTCGGCGGCGGCTTCGAAGTTCTTGGCGCGGGTCTTGGGGTCCTTGACGAACTCGACGGCGAGCCAGAGCCCCAGGCCGCGCACTTCGCCGATGATCGGGTACTTCTCCTTCATCGCCTGCAGCCTCTTCAGGCCGTAATCCCCGAGCGTGGTCGCGTACTCGAGCAGGTGGTCGCGCTTGATGATCTCGAGCGCCTTCAGCCCCGCGGCGCAGCCGGCCGGGTGTCCGGCGTAGGTCCCGGCGACGAACGCCTCCGCTTTGTCGAAGATCTCGTGCCGGCCGGCGACCGCGGCGATCGGCATCGTGCCGCCGGACAGCCCCTTGCCGATGACGATCAGGTCCGGCTCGACGTTCCAGTGCTCGAACGCCCACATTTTGCCGCAACGGCCGAACCCGCTCTGGACCTCGTCGATGCAGTAATACCAGCCGTGCTCGTCGCACATGTCGCGCAGGCCGGGCAGGAAATCGTCCGGAGGTACCCACACACCGGCCTCGCCGACGACCGGCTCGACCAGGACCCCGGCGATCTTCGACGGCGGGACTTCATAGGTCAGGATGAGATCTTCGATGTACTCGAGCGTCGCCCGCCCGGGGCCGCCGCCCGTATGCGAGCGCAGCGGCGTTCTGAAACTGTAGGGATAAGGAGCGTACACGAAGCCATTCACGAGCGGCGCCACGTCCTCCCTCACGTGTGATTCCAGAGGACCGGCCGCCATGCAGCCGTAGGACAGGCCGTGGTACTGCCCGTAGAACGAAATGACGAACGGGCGCTCCGAGGCGCGCCGCATCACCCGCAGCGCCGCTTCGACCGCCTCGGTCCCCGTCGTCAGGAACAGGACCCGATCGGTGCGCTTCGGGCAGACCTCGAGGAGCCTCTCGGCCAGGTCGAAGCGCTGAGCGGTGTTGCCGGCGCTCGTCCAGCAGGTCACGCCGAGCTGGCGGATCATCGAGGACACCGCCTCCACGACCTCCGGGTGGCAGTTACCGACGTTGTTCGTCCCCCAGCCGGATCCGAAGTCGATGAAGCGGTTCCCGTCCGCGTCTTCGATGAGCGACCCGGAGGCCTTTACCGCGATGAACCGCCGCTCCGAGGGGGGGCCGTACGCCCCCGCGGCCATGAGACCGATCTCCTTCTCGATCAACTGTTTGGACCGGGGGCCGGGAAGCGGTGTCTTGACGAGTGAAACTCGATCCTTGGGCGGCATGCCCGGACTATAAGCCAGCAGGCGGCCGGGCTGTCAAGCGGGGAGCGGCGAGGGAAACTTCGGGTTTACCACGCGGACCGCGGGGGCTCCGGCCCCGCCGGTTTCAGCGCGGGGAGGCCTTGCGGCCTGCCGATGTCGCCGCGCGCGCCGGCCGGTGCAGCCAGTCCTGGACCCGCCGGACCATCTCCTGCAGCCGGTCCGGCTCGGTCGCGGCCAGGTCGGTCGTCTCTCCCGGATCCTGGTCGACGTGGTACAGGGCGTGCCTGCCGTCGGAACCCCACTGGATCTTGTAGCCGGAGTACCGCAGCGCGATCAGCGTGCGGTTGTAGCGCGACAGGTCCTTTCCGGGGAAGAGGTCCTGCATCACCTTGATGAACTCGAGAGGCGGACCGACGAATTCGCCGACGATCGGCCCCTCGGCGGGCCGCCCCGAGCCGGGCAGCCCGGTCCCGGGCAGCGGCACCGCCTCCACGACCGCGCCCTGCGGGGGGGCGACGCCGGCGAGACCCAGGATCGTGGGATACAGATCGTGCATCTGCACCCGCGTGTCGATCGACCGGCCGCCCGGGATGCGCGGCGGGTAGCGCAGGAGAAGGGGGACGTGCAGGAGGGTGTCGTGCACGCTCAGCTTGTGATCCATCATGTGATGGTCGCCGATGTTCTCGCCATGGTCCCCCGCGATGGCGACGATCGTTCGGTCGAGGATCCCCTGCTCGCGCAGGACCGACAGGACCTCCCCCGCGCGCCGGTCGGTATAGGCGATCTCGCCGTCGTACAGGTCGTTGAGGACCCCCATGTCGTCGTCCGTCAGATCGGAGAGACCGACGATGTAGCGCATCTCGTCCGGGTGGCCGAGGCGGCTCAGCCGCTTCACCTTCGCCGGGTCGGCCCCGGGCCGGAGAAACCGCGAGCGCTCCGGCTCGGGCGGGTGGTACGGAAGGTGGGGCTCGAAATAGTTGATGAAGAGAAAGAACGGCTGCGAGGCGGCGTCCGGGTTGTCGGCGCGCCAGCGCAGGAAGCGGATGACCTTGTCATTGGTGAGACCCGCCCCCGTGTCCTCGCTCTCCTGCGGGACGTCGCGCCAGGTCTCGCCGTAGGTGTCGAACCCCTGCTGGAAGTTGTAGTCCCTCCCCAGCCACGGGTTGGCCGTGTAGCCGATGGTGCGGTAGCCCGCCGCCTGCAGCGTCTCGGCGAGCGTGGTCACCTGGTCCGGCAGGCGCAGCGACCCGCAGTCGGTCCGGTGCAGGGACGGGTATTGCCCCGTGAACAGGCTGGCGTGCGCGGGCACCGTCCAGGGCGCGGGGGAGAAGGCCTGGGTGTAGACGACCCCCTCGGCCGCGATCGGCATCAGATTGGGTGTCGTGGGCCGCGTGTAGCCGTCGAAGGGGAAGCGATCGGCGCGCGCCGTGTCGAAGATGATCAGCAGGACGTTCGGGCGCGCGCTCTCGCCGCAGCCGGCCAGCAGGAGCGGCATCAGGAGCAGTGGAAAGACTCGTCTCGACAAGACGGCGCGCATCGTAGCAAAGCGCCCGGACCCGGTCAAACACCGGGCCGCGCCAGTCCTTGACAGCCCGCGCGCGGCTTGTGAGAATGACGGCCTCAGGAGGAACACCGTGGCAGGCTCGCCGTTCCCGCCGGACTATCCTGGCGACTACCCGAAGATCACCACCCCGCTCCCGGGCCCGAAGGCCAGGGAGTTCATCGCGCGGGACGCCCGGACCGTCTCGCAGAACCTGAGCAAGGACGTGCCGCTGGTCGTGGGGCGGGCCCAGGGCATGGTCGTCGAGGACGTGGACGGGAACCGGTTCCTCGACTTCGCCGCGGGGATCTCGACGGTCTCGACCGGTCACTGTCATCCCGAGGTCGTGAAGGCGGTGCAGGACCAGGCCGGCAGACTCCTCCACATCTGCTACACCGATTTTTATTACCCGGTCTACATCGAGCTGTGCGAGACGCTGGCGCGTCTGGCGCCGATCCGGGGGGACAAGCGGGTCTTCCTCACCAACTCGGGGGCCGAGGCGGTCGAGACGGCCGTCAAGCTGGCGCGCCTCCGCACCGGGCGGCAGAAGGTGGTCGGCTTCTTCGGCGCCTTCCACGGCCGGACCTACGGGGCCATGACGCTCACCGCGAGTAAGCCGGTGCAGCGGAAGGGATACGGCCCGTTCGTTCCGGAGATCCTGCACACGCACTATGCCTATTGCTACCGCTGCCCCGTCAATCGCGACCCCCAGTCGTGCTCGGTCGAATGCCTCGAGCTTTTGACCGAGACGTACTTCCATCACTCGGTGGACCCCAAGGAGGTGGCGGCGATCCTCGTCGAGCCGATCCAGGGGGAAGGGGGCTTCATCCCGCCGCACAGGGACTTCCTGCCGAGGATCCAGGAGATCTGCCGCGTGAACGGCATCCTCCTGATTGCCGACGAGGTGCAGTGCGGCATGGGGCGGACCGGGAAGATGTTCGCCTTCGAGCATTACGGCATCGACCCCGACATGATCATCCTGGCGAAGGGGATCGCCTCGGGGATGCCGATCTCCGCCGTCATCGCCCGGGACGACGTCATGAAATGGAACGACGGCGGGCACGGCTCGACGTTCGGCGGGAACCCGGTCTCCTGCGCGGCGGCCGTGGCGACGCTGCGCCTGCTGCAGGAGGGGCTCATCGAGAACGCCGCGCACGTCGGGTCGCATCTCATCGGCCGGCTCAAGAGCCTTCAGGAGAAGCACCGCCTCATCGGCGACGTCCGCGGCCTCGGCCTGATGGTCGGGATCGAGGTCGTCTCCGACCGTGCGAAGCGCACCCCCGCCCCGCGCGAGCGCCACGCGGTCATCGAGAGGGCGTTCGAGCGCGGGCTCCTGACGCTGCCGTGCGGCGCGTCGACGATTCGCCTGTCTCCGCCCCTGATCGCGCGCGAGTCGGACGCCGACAAGGCGGTCGCCATCCTCGACGCCGCCTTCGCCTCCGTCTGAACCCGGGGAGCGCGTCCGAGTCTCAGGCCGCTTTCAAGTGGCTGTCGATCTGCTGCAGGGAATCGCTGAGCTTCGGCTGCAGATCGCGCAGCCGGTCGAGAAGGGTCTTCCGGAAGAACAGGTAGCGCTTCTCGGACGCCTCGGAGGGGCGCGCCAGGCGCTCGAAATAGGCCTCCAGGAGACTCTGGTACAGGTCGTTCGCCGCCCAGATCCGGTTGTAGGAGGACAGGATCGGGTGGATGAGCTCCACGTCCATGTTGTCGAGCAGCGACGAATTGACCGAGACCTTCCAGGCCGAGACCTCGAACAGCGGATACGGCAGGTTCCCCTTCGGCAGCTCCTCCAGGGCGGCCGTCAGGGAATTGGTGTTCCGCTTGAGCTCCCTCTCGATGAACTCCAGGAACTTGCGGCGCTGCTCCTTGACCTTGCGCTTCTGGTTGAAGTGGCTCATGACGCTGGTGAGCACCAACCCGAAGACCAGCGTCAACAGGATGCCGGCGAGCATATTGGAGACGAAGTTCACCCAGAAGTCGTAATCGGACAGGATGGCGCGAAGCATGGAGACCATGTCGCGATCAAAAATAATCCCCGCGGGCTGGAAAGCAAGGACGGCGGGCGAAGAGTCGGGTGGAGGCGGCGATCGGAATCGAACCGATGTATCGAGGTTTTGCAGACCTCTGCCTTACCGCTTGGCTACGCCGCCAGCCCGAGACCCGAGAATGATGCGGTGGCGGAAAATTCTACCGGGGGCGCCGGGGACTGTCAATCCGGGGCCCCGGGTCCCTCAAATGACGCGGGCCGGCCCCGTCGGGAAGCCGGCCCACAGATTGGAGCGGGAAACGGGAGTCGAACCCGCGACTTCAACCTTGGCAAGGTTGCACTCTACCACTGAGTTATTCCCGCTCACACCCGGGGACGCCGGGCGCGCGAGGATCTTACCGGGCGATTCCGTGGACTGTCAAGGTGAGCGCACGGAGGGGGCTTCAGCCGGCCTCGAAGGCGTCGCGGATGAGGCGCACCCGGAACGCCCCTCCCGCGGACTCGAGGACTTCCACGACATCGAACCGGCAGGGGCGCTCGTGGCCGCCGCGGAGCGCCAGGTACAGGGAGGCCGCGGCGGCGATCCGGGCGCGTTTCCGGAAACCGACCGCCTCGGACGGTCGTCCGAAGCGCAGCGACGAGCGGGTCTTGACCTCCACGAAGACGAGGGTCGCGCCATCCTCGGCGATGAAGTCGATCTCCCCGGCGCGGGTGCGGTAGCGGCGCTCCAGGATGCGATAACCCCGGCATGCGAGGTGACGCTCGGCCGCCTCCTCTCCCCGACGCCCCAGCCGGATGTGACGGCCCGGAGGCGACTCGTAGGGGGGCGTTCCCTCGGCGAGCCCCGCGAACCTTCCGATCACAGACCTTCCTCTGGCGGGCCGTCTTCCTGATCATCGTCCTCCGCGGGTGGACCGGCCGGTCCGCGGGCGCCTCCCATCGCATCCTGGAGGCGGCGCTGCATCACCCGACGAAGGCGGGCCTCGAAGAACACCATGCGACCCCGCTGCCTCCACGTGAGCTCGCGGTCGATGGCGTCGCGCAGACCCTCCTCCCGGTCGCGGAAATCATCGTCGACCTTCCGGACGGCCTGGAGGGACTGTTCGATCTCGCGGTCGCCCGCGGTCCCGTCCTGGAGCAACGCCCGCAACTGCGCCATGGCCGCCCGCCGTTTCGCGGCGTGGTCGCGACGCGCCTGCATGAGCTTCTGCACGCGCGGGATCACGGTCGTCTCCTGCGCCTCGGTCAGGTGCAGCGCCACTTTCATCCGCGCGATGACCATCTGTTCCATGGCTTCGCGCACTTCGCCGGCCCGCGCACCCGGAGGTCCCGCTCCGGGCGGCTTCTCCCTGTGCGTCTGCCCCGCCGCGATCGCCACCGACGCGAGGACTCCCAACACCACGCCGGCGGCGCGATGTCTCCATGATCTGCTTCGCATGCCGATGCGGCCTCCTTCCACCTTGGACATGTTCCTAGCCCTGCGAGTCGAGCAGGTCGTCCGACAACCGCCGTTCGTCCTCCGGCGTCGGGTCGCCCGCCAGACCGGTCCCCTCGAGCGAGTCCGCCGGGGCGATTTCGTCCAGGATGGTCTCGATCGGGATCGGCTCGTCCCCCTCCGCCGCCGCCCGGCGGAGGGCGTCGCGCAGCCGCGCCTCCGCCTCCTCGATCGTCGGCGCGCGGGGCGACGGAGCGATCCCGTGACGCGGCCTCTGGAGAGAAAGACCCGCGACGATCACGGCCGCCGCCGCGATCGTCGCGGTCCACCGCAGCAGACGCACCCGCCGCCGGGCGGCATCGATGCGCACCCGCAGTCTGCGGCCGAAGGACGACCAGTACACAGGGCCCGGATCGGGGACGTCGCCGACCGTCAGGAGATCGAGCGCCTGGCGCAGGCGCCCGGCGTCGGCGGCGCAGGAGGCGCAGGCCGAGAGGTGATCCTCGAGGACACGACGATCGTCCGGACCGAGCTCGCCGGAGAGCCAAGCCGTGATTCGCTCGCGCGTCCCGGCGCAGTCGGTCACGAGGACGCCTCCTCTTCCGGCGCTGCCGGCTGCGGCGCCAGCCGCGCCCGGAGATTCTGCACCGCCTGGAAGAATGTCGCCTTGGCGGTGCCGATCGACATGTCGGCCGCCTGGGCAATCTCGGCGAATTTCATCCCCTCGTAGACCTTGAGGACCAGCACCTGCCGCTGGCGGGGGGGGAGGCCCGAGACGGCGCTGCGGACCTCGCGCCTGAGCACGGCGTCGGATGCGGTGCAGCGCCCTCCCTGCACGGCCGCCTCCTCGATCGATACGGTGGCGCGGCGCGCGTGCCGCGCGCTCTGCGCCAGGTTGAGCACGATACGGACGATCCACGTGCGGAACGTGGCGTCCCCCCGGAAGCCCGGGAGCCCCCGATAGGCCCTCAAGAACGCCTCCTGTGAGACATCATCCGCCTCCGAGTGGTTCCCGAGAAGACGATACGCGAGCCGGTAGACGGCCACACGATGGCGCAGCACGAGCTCGTCGAACGCCGACCCGTCCCCCTGGAGGAAGCGGGCCACGAGTCTTCCGTCAGGGTCCTGACGCTCCGGGCCAACCTGCATCGCCTCCTCTGCGTCCTTAGACCACGCCTGGAACGGGTCGGTTTAGCCGGGAGGCTGAACTCGGCGCGACGGGATCATGCCTGGCCCGGGCGGCCCGGGTCTCAGGCGCCCTTGCGCTTCCAGCGCACTCCCTGGGGGGTGTCCTCGAGGATGATGCCGCGTCCCAGGAGATCGTCCCGGATGCAGTCCGCGGCGGCGAAGTCCCTTCGGGAGCGCGCTTCGCCACGCTTCTTGATGAGAGCCTCGATCTCCGCGTTGAGGTCGGCGCGCTGTCCGGCCCGGATCCCGAAGATCGTCTCGAAGGCGCTCAGGACCTGCCGCGCCGCCGCCAGATCCCGCGTTCCGAACCTCCCCGCGTCCATGGCGCTGTGCGTCTCCCGCACGAGATCGAACAGGTGACCGAGGGCCCCGGCGGTGTTGAGGTCGTCGTCGAGCGCCTCGGTCAGGCCCCGCAGCGACTCCGTCGCCCGCGCCGCGACCTCGCCGCCGTCCGCGGCCAGATCCTGCGCCGTCGCATCCAGCCTCAGCGCGAGGTCATCAATCCGACCGAGAGCGGCAGCCGCCTGGGAGAGCCCTTCGAAGGTGAAATTGAGCGGCTTGCGATAATGCACGGACAGGAGCATGTACCGGACCGCCCGCATGTCGTGCCCTCGCGCCGCGAGATCGCGCAGGGTGTGGAAGTTCCCCTTCGATTTCGACATCTTCTCGCCGTCCACGATCAGGTGGGCGGCGTGCATCCAGTAACGGACGAACGGCCGGCCGGTGGCGGCCTCGCTCTGCGCGATCTCGTTCTCGTGGTGCGGGAAGATGTTGTCCACGCCTCCGGTGTGGATGTCGAAAGTCTCCCCCAGCAGATGCATGGACATGGCCGAGCACTCGATGTGCCACCCGGGTCTCCCCGGTCCGACCTCGGTGTCCCAGAACGGCTCGCCGTCCTTGGGGGCCTTCCAGACGGCGAAGTCGCGCGGGTTGTCCTTCTCGTACTCGTCCGAGTCGATGCGGGCCTGGCCTGCGGCGGCCGCCGGGTCGACGTGTGACAGCCGGCCGTACGCCGGGAAGGTCGAGATCTTGAAGTACAGGGATCCGCGGCTCTCGTAGACGTGCCCCGCGGTCTGCAGGCGCTGGACGAGACGGGCCATCTCCGGGATGAAGGCGGTCGCGCGCGGATAGTGCTCCGCCCTCTCCATCCCCAGCGACGCGACGTCCTCGAAGAACGCGTCGATGTAAGCGCGCGTGTAGTCGTCGAGCGTCACTCCCGCCTCGCGCGCGTTGGCGATCGTCTTGTCATCCACGTCCGTGAGGTTCATCGCCTGGGTCACCTTGTAGCCGCGGAACTTGAGGTAGCGGCGGAGCAGGTCCTCCCAGAGATAGGTGCGGAAATTGCCGATGTGCGCGTAGTCGTACACGGTGGGACCGCAGGTGTACAGGCGGACCTCCCCCGGGTGGAGGGGGACGAAGTCCTCCTGCTGCCTGGTCAGGGTGTTATGAAAGCGAAGCGCCATGGGCCTCAGCGGGGCAGTCGGGCGGGGAGTCTAACCCGGAGGCTTCGTGGTGTCAACGAAAGGCGGGGCGATCAAAGGGCCGCCCGGCCCTCGCGCGACGAGGACCGGGCGGCCTGAATTCGTTGGCGATCAGAACTCGAACTGGAAGCCGATCTGGAAGCGCCGGCCGAAGTTGCGCTCGGAGATGATCTGGAGCGCGCCACCGCGGTCGGGGGAGGCCGGCTCGTAGGTGAAGATTCTCAGGTAGTCGCGGTTGAGAATGTTCTGGATATCGAAGAACAGCTTCGAGTTCAGCTTCCCGAGGACGAACGCCTTGTCGGCGTGCAGGTTGATGAGCAGAATCGGGTCGTTACGCTGATCGTTGCGCCGCGACGGCTCGAAGGCGCGGCTGGGGTTCGTCGTGGTCGACGTTTCGGGCGTATGACCGTACAGGAAACGGGTCTGCAGGAAGTCGAAATTGTCCAGGTCCGAGAAGAAACTGACTACGCTGTACGGAAGACCCGAGGTCCATTGCGCCGTGCCGGCGACCTGCCAGTCATGCGGCAGGAAGGTGGTGGCGTTGAATTTCACCACGTGCCGCTCGTCGTCGGTCTGGTAGCCGTAAGTGAACGGGACCGTGGCCGGATCGTCCCCCAGCGCCGAATAGAAGCTGTCCGCGAAGCCCAGGTTGCGGGAGTAGGTGTACGAGGCGTCCATCTGCCACTTGCGGCTCAGGCGCTTGGTCAGCTGCAGCTCGATGCCGTGGTAGCGGGCCGAGTTGATGTTGCTCAGGAAGTAGATCTGGTTGAAGAAGAAGTTGTGGATATAGAGGTCCGGCTTGTTGTTCTTGACCCGGGCCGCCGACGTGCCGCCCCCGCCGCCGCTCGACTGCAACAGGCCGCCGATCTCGTCCAGCGGCGCCCCGGTCGCGTCGTCGAAGCGCAGGCTGTGGTTGATGTCCCGGTCCTGCAGCTGGTCCCGGTACTTCTTGTTGATGTACGTGAGCCGGATGGAGATCTCGGGCGCCAGCTCGCGCTCGAAGCCGATCGTCAGCTCGTCGGAGAAGGGCGTCTGCAGGCCGCGGTCGACCTGGGTGGCGCTCGGCGGCGCCTTGGAGATCGGCGGACCGATGCCGTTGTCGGGCACGCCGCTCCCCGTCACGCCGTTCTCGTCCGTGATGTAATAGCGCTGGATCGTATCGGGACCCTCCTCGGGGATGACCGTGTCCAGGAAGAGGCGATCGTAGTAGCGGCCCCAGTTGGCGAACACCTTCGTCTTGGAGTCGGCCCACGGATCCCACGAGATCGACACGCGCGGCGCCAGGTTGTTGTTCGTCAGCCGGAAGGCTTCCTGCTCCTGGAAGGTGGCCGAGCCGCGCTCGCGCAGAACCTCGCGGTCGATGACCTCGTAACCCGTCACCGGATCGATCCTGACCGCCTCCGGGAAGAGATTCTTCAGGCTGGCGGCCGCCAGCGTCGTGGCCGTGTGGTGCTGAGTCAACCGGGACGGCGCCACGCGCCTCAGGTTCGTCAGGTCCTGCTCGACATTGGCGATAGAATCGTAGTTCTCGCCATCGGGGCCGGGAATGCCCTGCGGCCTGATCGGATTTTTGCAGGGATTGCCCAATCCGGGGATGTAGAAGATCGGATCACTGCAGTAGCCCCCGCTGATAATACCATCGTCGTTTCCGAGCTCCTTGTCGTCCGACGTGTCGGCCTCGGCACCCCCCAGGTTGTTGAGCCGGTCGAAGAGGTTGCGCTGGGCCACCGGGTCGAAGGGGGTATAGCCGAAGGAGTCGGTCGCCTCGCGGTCGAAGCGCAGCCCCATCCCCAGGGTCAGGTTCGGAAGAGGCTTGAAGGTGTCCACCGCGTACATCCCGAAGGACGTGCTGCTGGCGTTGTTGAACACCTGGTTCTCGGCCGGCAGGATGACGCCGACTCTCGGTTGAATGACGTTCGCGGTGGGCGGGTTCGCGTGGGTCAGAAGAATCGGCCTGAGACTGGTGTCCTGGTTGTAGGTCTCCCGCTCCACAACACCGCCGAATTTCATGTCGTGCTGACCGTGCCAGTCGGGAACGAAGACCGTCAGGTCTTCCTTCAGCGTGATCCTCCCCGCGTTCGCCGTGTAGTCGCTGAAGCCCCGTACTCCGGGGTACGCTCCGGCGTTCGGACCGCTGGTCCGCAGGGTCTGCTGATCGATCGTGTAGTCGCGGTCGGCCGGGATCGGGCGCAGCTCGCCGTACGGATAGAGCGGCTGGGGATCCAGCAGGCTGGGGAAGGAGCGGTCGTCCAGGTTCTGGTTTCCGTTCCGATCCTCGATGTAGGGATGAATGTTCTTGAATTGGGGATCGAACGTGTCCAGGCGCTGGTTGTCGTTCCTGTCCTCACCCGGATCGAGTACGCCGTTGTGGTTCACGTCCTCGTCGATGTAATCGAGCCGGCCGTCGCCGTCCCGATCCTCGCCCGGATCGAGCTGGTGGTTGTTGTTGTCGTCTTCCCAGATCAGATCCACGTGGCCGTCGCAATCGACGTCCTCCCGGTGGACCCCCTCGCACCCGGCGCCGGACGTCAGCCGCCCGTCGAGGTCCCTGTCCTCACCGGGGCTGAGATGGCGGTCGTGATTGATGTCCTCGAACATGTCGAAGGCGTGGTCGAGATCGTAGTCCTCACCCGGGTCGCGCTCGGTCGCGTCGATGAAGCCGTTGTGGTTCCGGTCGATGAACAGAACTCCGTTGTGGTTGGTGTCGGCGTTCAGCGTCGGAATCGTCTGGGGCTGGGTCGCGAAGTGCTGGACCGTGGTCTCGAGGAAGACGTTCGGGTTGAAGACTGCCGTCTCCTTGAGCGTCAGGTTGAGCCCGCCGCGTTTTTCGGTGTAACCCGCTTCCACAGCCGTGAAGGAATCGACTCCCAGGTTGCCGTACTCCTGCGGATCCCAGGTCGCCGTGAACTGCAGCTTGTGGTTCGTCGACATGTCCCAGGACAGCTTGCCGAAGACCCTCTTCTCCG
>DASQAT010000024.1 GCA_035635555.1 Candidatus Dormiibacterota bacterium | reverse complement strand
TCTCCTGCCGCCCCAGGACCTGGCCGTCCTGCGTTCGGCGGCGCGCGTGCTGATCCTGGCGAACCGGGGAACGCTGTCGGAGCAGGCGGTGCGGCAGCAGGCGCCGAGGCCGGAGCCGGTTCCGCCGCGCCGCCGCCCGGCCCGCGGGACCCCGGAGACCCTGTCCCCTCCCGCGCTCGATCTCGAGTTCTGGAACGGCCTGGGAGGATTCACGCCGGACGGCCGCGAATACGTCACGCTCCTGGACAAGGGACGGAGGACGCCGGCCCCCTGGATCAACGTCGTGGCGAACCCGGCATTCGGATTCCAGGCCTCCGAGTCGGGCTCGGGGTACACCTGGTCCTCGAACAGCCGGGAGAACAAGCTCACGCCCTGGTCGAACGATCCCGTCGGCGACGCTCCGGGCGAGGCGTTCTACGTGCGCGACGAGGACAGCGGGGTTCTCTGGGGGCCGACGTGCCTCCCCATCCGTGAAGAAGCCGGACGCTATGTCATCAGGCACGGCCAGGGTTACACTCGCTTCGAGCACGTGTCGCATGGAATCGCGCTCGATCTCCTGCAGTTCGTGCCGCTGAACGATCCGATCAAGATCTCCCGCATGACCCTGGAGAATCGTTCCGGCCGCAAGCGGCGGCTGTCGGTTGTGGCCTACGTTGAGTGGGTGCTGGGCGTTGCGCGCACGGGTACGGCGCCCTTCGTGGTGACCGAGATCGACCCCGCGACCGGGGCCCTGTTCGCGCGAAACTCCTGGAACAGGGAGTTCGCGCACCGGATCGCCTTCGCCGATCTGGGCGGGCGCCCGACATCCTCGACCTGTGACCGCCTCGAGTTCCTGGGCAGAAACGCGACCCTCGAGCATCCCGCGTCGCTTCTGCGCGGCGGGACGCTCTCGGGAACGACCGGGGCCGGGCTCGACCCCTGCGCCGCTCTGCAGACGATCGTCGAGCTCGAACCGGGGGAGCGCACCGAGGTGTTGTTCCTCCTGGGGCAGGGGGAGAGCCGTGAAGAGTCCCGATCCTTGATCGAGCGGTACCGCGGGATGAACGGCGACTCGGTTTTTCGCGAGGTCCAGGAACACTGGGATCGGGTCTTGGGCACCGTGCAGGTCAAGACTCCCGAACCCTCCCTGGATCTTCTTCTCAACCGCTGGCTTCTCTACCAGACGCTCTCGTGTCGCATCTGGTCCCGGTCCGCGTTCTACCAGTCCAGTGGGGCCTACGGCTTCCGCGACCAGATCCAGGACGTCCTGGCCCTGGCGGTGATGAGACCCGATCTCGTGCGCGAGCACCTCCTGCGGGCCGCGGCCCGGCAGTTCCCTGAAGGGGATGTCCAGCACTGGTGGCATCCCCCCACGGGCCGCGGAGTGAGGACCCGGATCTCCGACGACCGCCTCTGGCTTCCCTATGCGGTGGCCCGTTATCTCGAGACGACCGGGGACGGGGCGGTGCTCGACGATAAGGTTCCGTGGCTCGAAGGCGCGCGACTCGAGGACGGGCAACAGGAAGCCTACTTCCAGCCCACCGAATCGACCGATCGGGCGACGCTGTTCGAGCATTGTGCGCGGGCCCTGGATCGAAGTCTCGAGGTGGGCAGCCACGACCTGCCGCTGATGGGTGGCGGGGATTGGAACGACGGGATGAACCGTGTGGGCCACGAGGGCCGGGGAGAGAGCGTCTGGCTGGGCTGGTTCCTCCTCGCGAGCTTGAGAGAGTTCGCCCCGATCGCCGACCGGCGCGCGGAAAGTGGGCGCGCGGCGCGGTGGCGGATGAGGGCCGCCTCCCTCCAGGCTTCGCTCGAGCGGGAGGCCTGGGACGGCGAGTGGTACCGGCGTGCGTTTTTCGACGATGGAACGCCGCTCGGGTCGGCGGCGAACGACGAGTGCCGGATCGACTCCATCGCGCAATCCTGGGCGGTCCTCTCCGGTGCCAGTGACCGCACGCGCGCGCGCCAGGCCATGGGGTCCGTCGAACATCATCTCGTCAGGCGCGAGGCTGGGCTCCTGCTGCTCCTCTCTCCGCCCTTCGACCGGACACCCCTCGACCCCGGGTATATAAAAGGATACCCGCCGGGCATCCGGGAAAACGGCGGACAGTACACCCACGCCGCGGTCTGGTCGGTGATCGCTTTCGCCGAGATGGGCGAAGGAGACAAGGCCGCGGATCTCTTCAATCTCTTGAACCCGATCCGCCGTGCACACAGCCAGGCGGACGTCGACACGTACAAGCTGGAGCCGTACGTCGTGGCCGCGGACATCTATTCCGAGCCTCCTCACGAAGGACGAGGGGGATGGACCTGGTACACCGGGGCGGCGGGCTGGCTGCACCGGGCGGGTCTGGAGTGGATGCTCGGCTTCCGGAAGCGAGGCTCCACGCTCCGCATCGATCCGTGCATCCCCCGACGGTGGCCGGGATTCGAGATCGCCTATCGTCACGGCCGCACCCTCTACCGGATCGACGTCCAGAACCCGAAACGTGTCTGCAGCGGCGTGTCCCGTGTCAGTCTTGACGGAACGCCGCTTCCGGGGGAAGGGGTGGTCCCTCTGTCCGACGACGGCCGCGAGCACCAGGTGCAGGTGGTCCTTGGATAAAGCGCCGACCATCATCCTGAAGCAGAGCGAAGTCGAAATCGAGGCCATCCGCGCGCAGGGCGCGGGCGGCCAGAACGTCAACAAGGTCAGTAACGCCGTCCACCTGCGATTCGACATCCGCGCCTCGTCCCTGCCCGACGCCGTCAAGACGCGGCTGCTCGGCATGAAGGACCACCGCATCAGCGCGGACGGGGTCGTGGTGATCAAGGCGCAGAACACGCGCAGCCTCGAGAAGAACCGCGAGGACGCCCTGGCGCGCCTGCGCGCCCTGATCGCCGCCGCGGCGGCCGTGCCGCGACCGCGGCGCCCGACGAAGGCGACGTACGGTTCGAAGATGCGACGCGTAAGCGGCAAGATCAGGCGCGGCCGGGTCAAGGCGCTGCGAGGCCGCGTCGACGGCTGACGGCCGGCCCGCGCGAAGGCCGATGTATACTGCGGTCCCGTCATGCCCCGTCCCGCACTCCTCAGTTGCGACGCTGTCACCAAGTCGTTCGGCGGACCGCCGCTCTTCGAAGGGCTGTCGTTCGCTCTCCACGAGGGGGATCACGTCGGGCTGGTCGGCCCCAACGGAGCGGGCAAGTCGACGCTCTTGAGAATCCTCGCCGGCGTCGAGAGCCCCGATTCGGGGACCTGCAGCCGCCGGAAGAACCTTCGCATCGGCCATGTCCCGCAGACTCCCGTCTTCCCCACGGGGATGTCGGCCGCCGAGATCGTCGCCGGAGCGATCGCGGCCGATGGACGGCTCGACGACCACGAGCGGCAGCGGCGTGTCACACTGACTCTGCGCAAGGCCGGGTTCACGGACCCCGATGTCCAGGCCGACCTCCTGTCGGGGGGCTGGCGCGCCAGGCTCGCCATCGCGCGCGAGCTGGCCAAGTCGCCCGAAATCCTCCTGCTCGACGAGCCGACGAACCACCTGGACATCGACTCGATCCTCTGGCTCGAATCGCTGCTCCAGGACCCCTCCACCGCGTTCGTCGCGGTCAGTCACGACCGCTACTTTCTGGAGAGGGTGGCGCGGCGGATGCTGGAGATCAGCCGGCTGCACGACTCGGGCCTGTTTCACGTGAGCGGGACCTACGCGGATTTCCTGGAGGCGCGCGACGAGGCCCTGGGCAACCAGGCGGCCTACCGCGACACCCTGGCCGGTCTCGTGCGTCGCGAAGTGGCCTGGCTGCGCCGTGGAGCGAAGGCGCGGACGTCCAAGTCGAAGGCGCGCATCGACTCGGCCGAGCGCAGCATCGAACGGCTCGAGGCCGCTCGCGCGCGAGGCGTGGTCTCGACCGCCGGAATCGAGTTCACATCGTCCGGACGGAAGACGAAGCGGCTGTGGTCCGGCGAGGGACTGCGGATCGCATTCGGAAGCACGACGATCGTCGAGACGCTCGATCTGCTGCTCGTCCCCGGCATGCGATTGGGCATCCTCGGCCCCAACGGATCCGGCAAGACGACTCTGCTCCGGACGATCGTCGGGGAGATCGCGCCCGCGGCCGGGACGATCCAGCGCGCCGAGGCCCTGCGTGTGGTCTACTTCGACCAGAATCGGGAGACCCTCGATCCCGCGCTCACTCTCAAGCGGGCGCTGGCGCCCGAGGGAGACAGCGTGATCTATCGCGATCGAGCGCTCCACGTCGCGGCGTGGGCGAAGCGCTTTCTGTTCCACCCAGGGCAGCTCGAGACCCCGGTGTCCCGGCTTTCAGGTGGCGAGCGCGCCCGGATCACCCTCGCCCGGATGATGCTCCGGCCGGCCGACCTGCTGGTCCTCGACGAGCCCACGAACGATCTCGACATCCCGGCCCTCGAGGTCCTGGAGGAGGCGCTGCTCGAGTTCCCCGGCGCCCTCGTTCTGGTGACCCACGACCGGCACCTTCTCGATCGGGTATCGACCCAGGTGGTTGCGCTCGACGGCCGGGGCGGGGCACAGCATTACGCCTCGTACGACCAGTGGGAGGCGAACCGTCAGCGACGGCCCATGGAAAAACGGGAGACGCCGGCCGCGCGGACGCCGCGACCGGCCGTCCGCCGGCTCAGCTACCTCGAGCAGCGCGAATGGGACGGCCTGGAGGCCGCCGTCAACGACGGCGAATCCCGCCTCGCGGAGGCGCGCCGGCGCGCCGAGGATCCGTCGATCGCGACGGACGCGGACTTGCTGCAGAGGCGGCTCGCGGAGCTGGGCGAGCTTCAGGCCCAGGTCGACCGGCTCTACAAACGATGGGGCGAGCTCGAGGAGAAGCAGAAGTGACGGGCAGGCGCCGCGGGATCACGGGTTCCGCCGCCGGATCGTCCGGATCGCCTCGTCGAGACGGTGCAGGAAGCGCGAGCGATCGCGCGCGCTGAACGGAGGCGGGCCTCCGGTCAGGCTCCCGAGATCGCGAAGATGGGCCGAGAGCTCCCGGCCCGCGAGGGCCGCGCCGATGTTGTCCTCGGTGAACTCCCCGCCCCGCTGATCGAGGACGACGGCCCCCTTCTTCAGGCAGCGCGACGCCAGCGGAATGTCCGCCGAGATTACGATGTCGTCCCGGCCGGCATGCTCGACGATCCAGTCGTCGGCGGCGTCGAAGCGATCCCCCACCACGACCAGCGTGAACCTGTCCTCCTCCGGGATCCGCATGCGCGCGTTCGACACCACCGTCGCGCCGAGCCCGTGCCGCCGCGCCACGCGGTAGACCTCGTCCTTCACCGGACACCCGTCGGCGTCGACGAAGATGTCGAGCATTCGATCGGTCCTCCACACTAGAGATTCGTGGATTTGAATGGCGGGAGCGGGCCTGGAACCAGACGCGCGCCTTCGTGATGGAGCAGCCATTCCTTCCGAGGAAGGCCGCCGCCGTAGCCTGTGAGGCGTCCGTCCGTGCCGATCACGCGATGGCAGGGGAGCACCAGGGGGATGGGATTGGCGCCGTTGGCCGCGCCTACGGCGCGCACGGCGGCCGGACGTCCGACGGCGCGCGCCAGATCGGCGTAGGACCAGGTTCGTCCGGCGGGGATCTCGCGCAGCTTGAGCCACACGTCACGCTGGAAGTCCGTCCCGCCCGGGTCCACCGCAACTTCCTCGAGAGCCTGCAGATCGCCCCGGAAGTAGCGCTCCAGTCGCGACGCAACGCCGCCCGGGTCCTCGCATTCGTGGATCGTGACGGTTCCGAAACGCCCCTGGACATCGCGGCGCAGGCGCACCGCGTCGCCACGAAGGTCCAGCCGGAGCAGCGTTCCGCCCGCCACGGCGAACGCCAGCGGCCCGATGGGGGACAAAAGCGTCGCCTGATCAATCCTCACCGGACTCTCCTCCCCGCACCCTTCGCCTCCCGCTCGATCGTCTCCCTATTGTAGCCTCGCTGAAACCGGGCAGGTTTACATCCGCGCCGGGAGCGGGGAGAATGGCGCCCCGGTCATGATCACTTTCGCGAACATCGGCAAGCAGTATGGGAGGCAGATCCTCTTCGTCGAGGCGTCCTTCCAGCTCAACCCCGGCGAGAAGGTCGGGCTCGTCGGCCCGAACGGCTCCGGCAAGACCACCCTCTTCCGGATGATCGTGGGCCAGGAGGCGCCGGACGACGGCGAGGTGGCGGTTCCGAAGAGACTCACGATCGGCTACTTCCGCCAGGACGTGGAGGAGATGGCGGGACGCTCGGTGCTGGACGAGGCCATCGCCGGCAGCGGCCGGGTCGGCGAGCTGCACCACGAGCTGGAGGCGCTGCAGCAGGCGATGGCCGACCCGGTCCGGGCCGGTGATCTGGACACCATCCTGGCGCGCTTCGGCGAGGTGCAGGAGGAGTACACACACCTGGGGGGCTACGCGCTCGAGAGCCAGGCGCGCGAGGTGCTGCACGGGCTCGGGTTCGACGACGAGCGGATCGACCATGATGTCGGCGCGCTGTCGGGCGGCTGGAAGATGCGCGTGGCGATGGCGCGCGTGCTGCTCGCCCGCCCCGATGTGCTGTTGATGGACGAGCCGACCAACCACCTCGACATCGAGTCGATCATCTGGCTCGAGTCGTACCTGAAAGGCTACCCGGGCGCCCTGCTCATGACCTCGCACGACCGCGACTTCCTGAACCGCGTCGTCTCGAAGATCGCGGAGATCGACGGCGGCGAGATCACGGTCTACTCCGGCAACTACGACTTCTACGAGCGCGAGCGCCGCCTGCGCGAGGCGAACCGCGAGGCGGCCTACGCCCGCCAGCAGGCGATGCTCGCCAAGGAACAGCGGTTCATCGATCGATTCAGGACGCACGCCGCCAAGGCGGCGCAGGTGCAGAGCCGGATCAAGGCCCTCGACAAGATCGAGAAGGTCACGCTTCCCAGGCGGCGCACGGTCGTGGCCTTCGATTTTCGCGACCCTCCGCGGTCCGGCGACCAGGTGGTGGTGATCGAAAATCTCCACAAGGCCTTCGGCCGCCGCGTCATCTACGAGGGGATGAACCTGACGATCAGGCGCGGTGAGCGCTGGGCGGTGATGGGCAGGAACGGCGCCGGCAAGACGACGCTGCTGAAAATCATCGCGGCGGTGCTGCCGCCGGATTCAGGCACCGTACGGCTCGGCGCCGCGCTCCGGATGGGCTATTTCGCCCAGCAGTCGCTCGACGTCCTCGACCCGGCTCTCACGGTCCTCGAGCAGCTGCAGGCGGATTTCCCGCTCGAGGGGGTCGGGGTGCTCCGCACCCTGGCGGGAGCGTTTCAGTTCCCGGGGGACGACGCCGACAAGAAGATCAGGGCGCTCTCGGGCGGCGAGAAGTCGCGCCTGGCGATGGCGCGCCTGCTCTTCGACCCCCCGAATTTCCTCGTCCTCGACGAGCCCACCAATCATCTGGATCTCGCCACCAAGGAGATGCTGGTCGACTCGCTCGAGTCGTTCGAGGGGACGATGATCTTCGTGTCGCACGACCGCGCCTTCCTGCGCGGCCTGGGGACACGGGTGCTCGAGCTCGGCGGAGAGAGTGGAACGGAGTCGCAGCCCCACGTGTACCCGGGGTCGTACGTCGAGTATGTCGAGCGGACCGGGCACGAGGCGCCGGGAACACATCTCTAGCACGGACCCGCGTACAATGGCGCATCACTCGCGGATATCACGATGAACAGGAACAGGGGCAATCGGGTATTTGTGCTCGCTCTTCTGGCGGCTTCGCCGCTGATCGCGGCGGCACCGGAGTCCCGGCCGCTCCTGCTTCGCTACGCCGCGGCGACGTTCCGCGCCGATGGGCCGGCCCCCGACGCTCCCGGCTGGTACCACGACGCCTCCGAGCGCGACAGCCCCCGCGGCCGCCGCTACCTGGTCGCGATCGCCGCGGCTCCTCTCGACCCCGCGCAGATCCGGCAGGTCGAAACGGCGGGCGCCACCGTCCTCGGATATATCCCGACGAACGGCTACCGCGTGCGCATCGATCCTGCGAATGTGGACCGTCTCCGCGCTCTTCCCTTCATCGCGTGGCTGGGCGCGCCCCCCGCGCACTTCAAGATACAACCGGAACTCTCGCTGCGCGCCGGGCGCGCCGATCTCCCCGTGCGGCTGCGGGCCATCCTCGAGGCCGGCGAGCCTCCGGCGCGCGCGAAGCGCGCGCTGTCCGGCCTTGAAGTGGTGGCCGCCCCGTCGGGCAAGGACGCCGCCTGGCGGCTCGAGGCGACCGTCCCGGCTGCGCGGCTCTCCAACGTGCTGTCGCGCCTCGCGGGGCTGCCCGAAGTCGAGGCGGTGGAGATCGCGCGCCCGTTCCGTCCGCTGAACCAGGACGCGGTCTGGGTCCACCAGTCCTTCATCGGCCCCTCTCCCCAAGAGACGCCGATCTTCGATCAAGGGATCTTCGGATGCGGCCAGACGCTCGGCCTCGCCGATACTGGACAGGACTACGACGCCTGCTTCTTCCGCGACACGGTGAACGGCCCGCCCCCGTTCGCGTTGTGCCTCGCCGCCCCCTGTCCTCCCGCCTCCCCGGCGACGAACCGCCGCAAGGACATCCTCTATTACAACTGGTCCGGAACGCCGACCGGCGACGACGACACCTGCCCCCCCACCCTCGGTGCCAGCGGCCACGGCACGCACACGTCCGGCTCCGCCGCGGGGGATCAGCCGCCCTACGCCGATTGCGCCTCGTTCACGACACCCGGCCGCACGGGGGGGGACGGGCTGGCGCCGGGCGCGAAGCTCGTCCTGCAGGAGATGGGCGACGGTCTCGAGTATCTCAACAACCGGGGCGGCACGCTCTGGAATCTGGCCGACGTCGCCTTCCAGAGCGGCGTGCGGATCCACTCCGACTCCTGGGGAGGCGCCTGCACCGACATCTTCGGCGCCTGCGTCCCCGGATGCACGATCCCCTACGATTCCTTCGCGCGCGACGCCGACCTGGCGATGTGGACCTACCCCGATCTGCTCCTCGTCACCTCCGCCGGCAACGGCGGGCAGGTCTGCCCGCCGCCCGTCTCGGTCGGCACGCCCGCGAACGCGAAGAACCTGGTCACCGCCGGTTCGGTCGGACACGGCGTGGCCGCGAACACGCCGTCGGCGTTCTCGAGCCCCGGCCCGGTCCACGACGGGCGGCTCAAGCCGACCGTGGCGGCGCAGGGAGAATCCACCGTGTCGGCCGCCTCCGACGCGAACCCCGGCTCGAACAACTGCGGGACCTGCCCGCTCGACGGGACCTCGATGTCGTCGCCCACGACGGCGGGTTTGGCGGCGCTCGCGCGCGAGTACTACACCGCCGGCTATTACGCGACCGGGTCGCGCGCTTCCGGATCGGGGTTCACGCCCACCGGGGCGCTCCTGAAGGCGACCCTCATCGACGGGGCCGTAGCACTCGGAACCGCCGCGCCATCTCCCGACTTCGACTCGGGGTACGGCCGTGTCCTCCTCGGCGCCACCCTCGCCTTCACGGGGAGCCCGTTCAGGCTCCGCGTGGATGATCACCGCGCGGGAATCGCCACCGGCAGCATGGTGACGCACGCCTACGACATCGCCGCGGGCGAGCCGTTCCGGGCCACGCTGGTCTGGACCGATTTCCCGGCGGCGCTCAACGCCGCCGTGGCGCGCGTCAACGAGCTGAAGCTCGAGGTGATCGACCCGGCCGGCGGCGTCTGGTTCCAGACTCTGGATGGGGCGACCGGCGCGCCGGTCCAGACCAGCAACGCCTCCGCCCCCTACGACACGTTGAACGTCGAGGAACGCCTCGTCTTCAACAGCCCCGCGCCCGGCCGCTGGGTCGTGAGGGTGAGAGGCGTGAACATCCCGATGGGCCCGCAGCCGTTCGCCCTCGTCGTGCGGGGAGCGCTCACCGACTGTCCGGCCCCCTCGTCCCCCGCGGCACCGACCCTGACGACTCCGGCCGACCACCAGGTCCGCGTGAACTGGAGCGGCGTGGGGGGTGCTCTCGCGTACAACGTCTACCGCAGCCTGGGCGCCTGCCCGGGAGGGCCGTGGATCCCTGTGGCGACGGCGGTGACGGGGACCACCTTCCTCGACACGACCGTCTCCGGAGGCGCCACGTACAGCTACACCGTCGCCGCCGCTTCCGACGCCGGCGCCTTCTGCGAGTCGGCGCCCTCAGGCTGCGCGCAGGTCGTCCCGACGGGCGATTGCTTCCTGTCTCCGTCGTTCGGCGGCGTCAGCGCCGCGTCCAGCGCCGGGAATGCCCGATGTGCCGTCAACCTGGCCTGGAGCCCGGCGAGCTCCGCCTGCACGGCCGACGTGCGGTACAACGTCTACCGGAGCGACTCGACCTCCTTCACGCCGGGCCCCGCCAACCGGATCGCCCGCTGCATCGGCACGACCTCATACACCGACGCGCTCTCCCTCGTCCACGGGACGACCTATTACTACGTCGTCCGCGCCGAGGACGCGACGACCGGGCACGCCGGTCCCTGCCGCGGCGGGAACGAGGAGACGAACGTCGTGGAGGCCTCCACGAGTCCGGCCGGCCCGGCGGCGCCGGGGACCCTCACCGACGACGCCGGCGACACCGGTCCGGCCACGTTCACGGCCGCGCCTCCCTGGGTCGTGGCGTCCACGGGTGGCCACACCGGCTCGAAAGTCTACCGGGGCGACAGCGGCGACAGCGTTTGCGCCGATCTGACGAGTCCCGTCCTGACACTGGCCAGCCCCGCCCAGGGGCCGCTGCTGTCCTTCTCGACGATTCACACGCTGGAGTACGACCCCTTCGGGTTCTTCGGCGCCGAGGGGTCGGTCGGACAGGTGGAGATCGCCACGGGTCCCGGCTTCACCGGCTGGACGCGCGTTCCCCTGACACCCGACTACCCCGCCGTCGTCGAGTTTCCGTTCAACAACTGCGACACGACGGGGAACATCGATACCTATTTCAGCGGCACCAACCAGACGTATTCGACCTACACCGCTTCACTGGCGAACTGGGCGGGGGGGGACGTGAAGATCCGGTTCCGCCTCTCGGGTGACCCTTTCTATCCGGGCGGATCGTGGTGGGTGGACGACATCCAGGTCACCCATACTCTTGTCCCCGGGTCCTGCACGACACAGGCGGCGGGGCCGCCCCCGATCCCGGACGGCGCCTCAGTGCCCGGGCAGCCGCTGAAGGTCGCGACACACGGAGCCGACCTCGTCCTGAACTGGGACGCGACGCGGTGCCCCCCCACCGCGGTCAACATCTATTGGGGAAATCTGGGGAGCTTCTCGACCTTCGCGGGCGGATTCTGCGGCCTCGCCCCCACCGGCACCGCGACGATCCCGCTGGCCGGAAATGTCTGGTTCGTCGTCGCGGGCACCGACGGCGCCGCAACCGACGGCAGCTGGTCGCGCGACCCGCTGGGCAACGAGAAGAACTACAGCGGCGCCGCCGGCGCCTGCCCCGCCATCAGCCAGCACGTCACCAACAACAGCTGCCCATAGAGGAACTCGCTTTCAAGGGATGGCGGTGGCGGCGGGAGTCGAACCCGCATCCAGAAGAGAGCAGCCTTCGACCTCGACGCCCACGGCGACCTTGCCTTCAGTCGCTGGTCGCCGCTTCGGCTAACGCTCCCCTTCCGACGTCGAAGCGTAGAACGACGCTCCGCGGACGTTCTCGTCGATCTCGAGCGGGCTCTGGATGGCGGGAAAGGCGCGCTGCTCGCAATTCATGCGATCGCACAGGCGGCAGGTGACGCCGACCGGCACCGCCGCGGGGTTCCCGAGGTCGACGCCGTCCTCGCACGTGGTTCCCGGTCTACGGGGGTCGCCCGCCCTTCCCCGGCGACTCCGGACTCCTGCTGCACGCGGAGCGCCTCAGCTTCCCGCACCCGGAATCCGGGGAACGGCTCGAGGTCTCCTGCTTCCCGCCGCCCGCGCTCCGCAGCTGGCGCCTGGCTTGAAGGATTACTTGATCTTGATGCTTCCCTCATTGATCGTGGCCGCAGGCAAATGGATTGTGCCAAGGGTCAGCGTGAGGCTGCCTTGACCGTCGGCATTCGTCACCACCACGATGGTGAAGGGGACATCCAGGAGTGGAGGAGTTCCGTCACCCATATCCACGCTGCACTGTCCTGAGAAGGTTGCGGCGTCAGCAGCCCAGGAAGAACCGCTGCTGGTTTTGCCTTCCAGTTGAATCGACCGCTCCAGACCAAGGACAGAAATGCCTGTCAGGGTGGTCTGGAACTGTCCCTCGGCTGTCTGAGCGTAGGCAATCGTGACGCCCAGTCCAAATAGTGTGCCGTCGAGAAGAACACCGTTATACAAGGTACCAGATGGGAAGACGCCTCCTCCTGCACCCGTCATCCCCGTCTCACTCTGAGCGATCCCTGACGATGATTTATGGACCTGGATGTTCCCTCTGCTGATCGTTCTCTTGGGGGGACCGACCTCCGTCGGCGAGTTCGGCACAATGCTGACCTCTAGCTTGTCTCTGTCCCGGCCGGGCTCACCTCCATCTTCTACGCTGACCACAAACGTGCATGGAGTCAGGTTACATGTCCCCGAGCCTTGGAAGGTCGCAGTCGTGGGGCTGTCCACGATGAGCAGAGTGACTGGTCCGTTCACGTGCAGCCCGGTCGAGTGATTGAGGTAATTGAAGTGGCCGGTCGTCGGGCCGCCCAGTGTTTGGCGCTCCGCGACGAACCCGAAACTGGCGATCCCTCCAGCGTTCGGAACTACCTGCCCGCCACCCGTGACTTTAGCGACAGCGCAGACGTCCCCAGGGCCTGCCTGGCAAGCGCCATTCCCATTGCAGGTATCGCCGAAGGTGCAGACGTCGTCATCTTCGCAGGGGGTCCCGTTCAGCGCCTTACGGTCCACGCAGGTCTTGTTCACACCATCGCAGGTATCGACGGCGTCGCACTGACCCGTAGGAAGCCCGCATACGGCCCCACCTGGCGCCACCGCATCGGGCGGGCAGTCGTTGCTCACCCCATTGCAGCTCTCCGGCACATCGCACGCGCCCGTGGCGGGGCGACACGAATCCATGCTCTTGCGATCCACCGGGCAGATGCTACTCACGCCGCTGCACGTCTCAGCCGGGTCACACTCACCGCCCGAGGCGCGGCACGCCGCCCCCGCGTTGCCGACCGGGTGCTGGCAGCTCACGCTGCTGCCGTCGCATTGATCGAGCGTGCACGGGTTCCCGTCCGACGTGCAGCTCGTTCCCGCCGCACTCCTGGCGTCCGCCGGACAGGAGGTGTTCGTGCCATTGCAGCTCTCGGCTGGATCGCACTCACCGCCCGAGGCGCGGCACGCCGCCCCCGCGTTGCCGGCCGGGTGCTGGCAGCTCACGCTGCTGCCGTCGCATTGATCCAGCGTGCACGGGTTCCCGTCCGACGTGCAGCTCGTTCCCGCCGGGCTCCTGGCGTCCGCCGGACAGGAGGTGCTGGTGCCGTCGCAGGTCTCGGCCGGATCGCACTCGCCGGGGTGACGTGCCGCGTCTCAGGCGGCGAGTGCGATCCGGCCGGGTGCTGGCAGCTCGCGCTGCTGCCGTCGCACTGATCGAGCGTGCACGGGTTCCCGTCCGACGTGCAGCTGGTTCCCGCCGCACTCCTGGCGTCCGCCGGACAGGAGGTGCTCGTGCCATTGCAGCTCTCGGCTGGATCGCACTCACCGCCCGAGGCGCGGCACGCCGCCCCCGCGTTGCCGGCCGGGTGCTGGCAG
>DASQAT010000023.1 GCA_035635555.1 Candidatus Dormiibacterota bacterium | reverse complement strand
TCACCGCCAGCGGACTGCCGTCGGCGCCTGGGGCCGGCACGTACGCGCAGCAGACGACCGCGCCCTCGAAGCCATCGGTCTGGACCGCCACCACCGCGCACTCCCCCACGTCCGGGAGCGCGTTCAGCGCGGCCTCGATCTCCCCCAGCTCGATCCGATAGCCGCGGCTTTTGATCTGGGAGTCAGCCCGCCCGAGGAAATAGACGAGCCCGTCAGCCCCGACCTTCGCTGCGTCGCCCGTCTTGTAGAGCCGGTCCCCCGGGTCAGCGCTTCCCGGGCGGCGGGGAAACGCCGCGCGCGTCTTCTCCGCATCGCCCCAGTACCCCGGGCTCAGGCCCACCCCGGCGATGTGCAGCTCCCCGGCCTCGCCCGGCCGGACCGGGCGCAGCCCTTCATCGAGCACGAGCAGCTCCTCGCCGTCGCACGCCCGCCCGATGGGGACCGGGGCCCGCTCGTCCTCCGGACAGCGCGCGACGGTGTAGTAGCTGCTCGCGATGGTGGCCTCCGTGGGCCCGTACAGGTTCGTGAACGTCACGTGGGGCAGCCGGCGCATCCAGTGGATGAGCGCCGGCGTCGAGAAGACCTCGCCGCACCACAGGAGGCGCTTCAAGGACGGGAAATCGTCGACGCGCACGACGTCGAACTTCGCCATGTACGTGAGCACGGAGGGCACCGAGAACCACTGCGTCAACTCCGCGCTCCGGATGAACTCCGCGAGCTTGTGCGGCAGCACGTTCAGCTCCGGCGGCACCAGATGCAGCTCGGCCCCGACCGCGAAGGCGCCGAAGATGTCGAAGATGGACAGGTCGAAGTGCAGGGGAGAATGCCCCGACACCCGGTCGCTCGCCGCCATCCCGAAGTACTTCGTGGACCACTGCACGAACCGGATCACGCTGGCGTGCGTGATGGTCACCCCTTTGGGGGTGCCGGTCGATCCCGAGGTGAACAGGAGGTGCGCCGGGTCGCCGCCGCCATGGTCGTAGTGAAGCACCGCGCTCGGATAGCTCTCCACGTCATCGCGCGTGAAGTCGGTTCTGAACTTGCCGTGCGCCGCCCCGTCGCCCATCCAGCCCACGGAGATGGACCCGCGGAATCGCTCGTCGTCCACGAGCGCACCGAGGACGCCGCTCACCGGGCCCGCCGCCAGGATCCATCTGGCTCCGCAGGATTCGATGATCCTCGCCAGGCGGGCCGCCGGGCCGGCCGGATCGAGGGGAACGTAGAGGCAATCCGCCTTGTAGATGCCGAGGAGGCTGACGATCGCCGTCGGCGACTTGGGCATCAAGAGGCAGACCCGGTCCCCCGTCTTGCACCCGGCCTCTTTCAGGAGTCGCGCGAGTTGATTCGACCGCTCCTCCAGCCGCGCATAGGTCAGCCGCTCGTTGTTCCCGACGACCGCCACCCCCGGCTGTCTCTCCGCCTGGAGCGTCACCCACTCCTGGAGTAGTTCTGGCATCTCGCCTCCTTCCGGACCTGTGCGAAGGCCATCCCGACGTGCCTCAGTTCCTCCTGGTCCGGCGGCACGTCCAGGATGAACGTGCGATAGCCGGCCGCGAGGTATCGCGCGAGCTCGGCCGCGACCTGCTCGTAGCTCCCGACCAGGTACGGGCACATGGTCTTGTAGTTCTGGAAGGGGACGAGCCAGTATGGTCCGCTCGCCTCGCCGAACGCGGACAGCTGCCCGTGCCAGACCGAATCCGACACCTTCATGGCGAGCTGATGGGTGAGCTGGCCGACTCGGTCCTCCGGGAACCGCGCGTGGGCCGTGCGCCAGGCGTCCTCCTCCCGCTCGCGCGCGATGATCCCCACCCGGACGCCGGACTCGCCGGCCTCGACGAGAGGCGCAGCCTGGTACGCCTCCGCCGGCTTCGGGTAATGAATGGCGGTGGCGCCGATCGCGCGCGCCGCCGCCAGCCCGGCGTCCGAGGACCCGGACACGAAGATGCCCGGGTAGAGATCCGCGGCCAGCGGCGGTGTCAACCGCAGCTTGGCGACCGTGTAGAATTCCCCCCGGCGGGTGACCGCCGGCGCGCCCGCCAGGAGCCGCCTGATGATCGTGGTGTACTCGACCAGGCGCTCATAGCGCTTGTCATGGGGGGTCGTGTCGTTCAAGGCCGCCAAGTCGTTCTTGAATCCTCCCGCAACCATGTTCAGGTAGACTCGCCTCCGGTAGAGATACCCGAGGGATGTCACCATCTTGGCCACCGTGTATGGGTGCATGTAGGCGGGCTGGACGGCGACGAGCGGAGAGAGGGCCTGCGTGTTCTCGACGATGGTCTGGGACACCAGCCACGCGTCCAGCTGCGAGTTGTCCGCATAGACGAGCATCCCCCTGCAACCGGCTTGCTCGCTCCAACGGGCCGCATCTGCGACCTT
>DASQAT010000022.1 GCA_035635555.1 Candidatus Dormiibacterota bacterium | reverse complement strand
CCCGTGAAGTTCGTGCCGCTGATGGTCACGCTGGTTCCCACCGGACCGCTGGCAGGCGTGAATCCGGAGATCGTCGGCGACTGTACGGTCCCGGCTGCGGCGGGGTCTCCGCCCTCCCATCCCATGAAGGTGAACGCCGACTTGAAGGCCTCCATGCCGACGTCACCCGTCGGGTATGTGCTGTTGGGATCGGTGACCGAGAACTGGAAGACCCCGTTGTTGGAGACCGTCAGCGTGTTTCCGTCGGCGGTCAGCCGCCACTTGTCTCCGGCCAGGAGGGTGGGCGGAGTACTGAAGCCTCCGATGAGCAAGAAGTTTCCCGGGACGATCTTGTAGACGCCCGAGGCCGAGGGATTGTCGACATAGAGGAACAGCAGGTATCCCGTCTGACCGAGGTTGGTTCGATCGATGCGGACCACCGGCCCGCCTCCGCCTCCGCTCCCTGCCGGTGACACCGGTCCCAGCGTGACCTCGGAATACTGCTTCTGAGGAGGCGCGATGCTCCAGACTCCGGAGATGTTGTGTTGGTTGATGTCCCTGCCGATCGCCAGACCACCCGCCTTCCTGAATCCCTGATAGCCGGGCAGCGGGTACCAGCGGTCGCCTTCGTCCAGCGGATCCTCGACGCCGGAGAAGGTCGTGGAGGCCCAGACCCCCGACGAGGCTGGTGCCGCCCCCGTCGCCCAGGAGGAGATCGATGCGTCCGTCACCGGAGGAACCTGGACGAAGCTGAGCATCCCCGTCGTTCCCGTGTCGTAGCGGGGGGGGCAATTGGGGGCCGCTGGGCAGCCGTCGCCGTCGGGGCCGGAGTTGTAGATGAACTCGCGGACGCCGTTGTGAATCCCGTAGATGACCGGGCCACGCGCGATCAGGCGGACGCGGTCGCCGTCTGCAAAAGGCGAGTGCTGGATGAGCTTGGCCGCGCTGTACGAGCTACCGTTCGCGACGATCCGGTAGAGCCAGTTGTTCTCTCCGCTCGCGCCGTTCGTGCCCCAGTAGAGATACCCGCTGTCGATCGCCGGACCCGAGGGCTGGAGGCGAACCCAGGCCCCGACGTAGTCCCTGGGGACGGTGGTGCCGGCGGGGGGGGGGCCGATGTGCCCGACGACGATCTCCGCGTAGTGATCGTTCGGCACCCCGGCAGCCGCAGCCATGCGGGCGCCGGCATGGTTGTTGTGCGCCGCGTTGTACCCGTTCTGGTAGGCGAGCCCGTTGTTCTTCTGGAAACGGATCCCGTCGGGAGACATGGAGTTGAGCGGCTCCCAGAGGGCGTTCTCCGAGAGCGGGTCTTCCTGGCCGGCGAAGTTGGAGGATACGATCGGGTCGGCAGCGAGGGCGATGCGGGGGATGAAGATTGCCAGGGCAAGGCAGCTCAGAAATCGTCCCGCACGGCGCTGACGCAGTGCGCGCTCGACGAGGTTCACGGAAACACTCCTGTCTTCTCCGCTTTGGCCGGGGGACGGCGGTCGGATGGGGACCCGGCGGCGGAGGTGCAAAGCAACAGCCTTGCCAAAGCGGTGCGTGCCGGAGACGACGCGAAATTTCACTCTGCAGTCCGCTCTTTCGCCTACACGCTGCGCGCGCGGCTATGCGGTTCTCGGTAAAAACGCGTCGATCGCGCCTGCGCTGGGACCGCAATTGTTACAAGCCGACGTGCGGTCCCCGGGGCCGGCGGCGCTTCCGGGCAGCAATCGGCACGCGGGGCGCTCGAGAGGAAGTCATACGGGCAGGCGAGGGACCTCTGCCGCTCCCGGGTGCGACCGTCAGTTCAGACCACCTGGGTGCGCAGCGCCCGCGGAGTGCGGAGCATCCGGTACAGGATGAGCAAGAACTTCGGGTCGTCCAGGAGATACCGGCGACTCAGCCGGCGCGGTTCCTGTAAGAGCCGGAAGAGCCACTCGAGTCCCGCGCGCGACATCCAAGCGGGCGCGCGACGTGCCGCCCCCGCGACGAAGTCCAGCGCCGCGCCCAGGCCGATGCCGACCGTGGGGGAGATGCGCGGCCCGACTCTATGCAGCCACAATTCCTGTTTCGGCGCACCGAGCGCTACGAGGAGGATCTCCGGCCTCGCACGGCGGATGCGATCGATCACCGGTTCGTCCTGGGCCGGATCTGATTCGAGGGAAATCATCGGTGCATCGCAACCCACGACGTCCACCCTGAATCGTGCCGTCAGGACCTTCGCCGCCTTTTCAGCAACTCCCGCTCCGCCACCGAGCAGGTAGACCTTCCAGCGCCGTGTTGCTGCCCGCTCGATCAACGGAAGGA